>CAYRNE010000289.1:0-4228 GCA_964425245.1 uncultured Devosia sp. | reverse complement strand
AGGAGGTGCTGGGCACCGACAGCCCGCTCTCGGTGAAGGGGGTCGTCATCAGGGATGCCAAGTCCGGCACGACACGGCGCCTCGACGCCGACGGCGTCTTCATTGCCATCGGCCATTCCCCGGCGACCTCGATCTTCTCGGGAAAGCTCGACATGAAACCCGGCGGCTACATCAAGGTGGTGCCGGGAACGACCTCGACCAACATTCCCGGCGTCTTCGCGGCCGGCGACGTGACCGACGACGTCTATCGCCAGGCGGTCACGGCCGCCGGCATGGGCTGTATGGCCGCACTCGAGGCCGAACGATACCTCGCTGAACGGGAACTGGCCGAGGCGGCCGAGTAGATGCTGGACTGGGACAAGCTCCGCATCTTCCACACCGCCGCGGAAGCCGGGAGCTTTACCCACGCTGCCGAGAAGCTCGGCATGAGCCAGTCCGCCGTCAGCCGCCAGATTTCGGCTCTCGAGGATGACCTGGGCCTGAAGCTGTTCATCCGTCACGCGCGCGGGCTCGTGCTCACCGAAGTCGGCGAACAGCTCTTCCGCACCGCGCACCGGATGAACTGGGAGCTGCAGCAGGTCCAGACGCAGATGTCGGAAGCCCATGAGGTGCCGACGGGCCCGCTGGTCGTGACGACGACCGTTGGCATCGGGTCTACCTGGCTTTCCTCGCGCATCTACGAGTTCCTGAACCTTTATCCCGATATCCAGATCGACATCCGGCTCAACGACTCCGAGCTCGACCTCGCCATGCGCGAGGCTGACGTGGCGATAAGGCTACATCGGCCGAACCAGTCGGAAATGATCCAGCGGAAGCTCTTCACGGTTCACAACCACTTCTATGCCTCGAACGAATACATTGCCGCCAAGGGCGAACCGCAGTCGATCGAGGACCTCGACGCGCACCGCATCATCACCTTCGGCGAACCGGTGCCGTCGCACCTGGGCGACATCAACTATCTCGAGCGGCTCGGCCGCAGCGATTCCAATCCGCGGCGTGCAACGCTCAAGGTCAACGCCATCTACGGCATGTTGCAAGCCTGCCGCGCGGGCATCGGCATCGCCATGCTGCCCGACTACGTGACCGAGTACGAACCCGACCTTCGCCGCGTCCTCACCGGGATCGAGCTGCCCGCCTACGAGGCCTATTTCGTCTATCCGCCGGCGCTCAAGAATTCGAAGCGCGTCGGCGTGTTCCGCGATTTTCTCGTCGGCAAGGCGCGCGAGTGGCAGTTCTGACGAATAGGCGTATCTTGCGCATCAGGAGGACCTTCCGATGATGCGACTCCTTCCGGCGCTTCTGCTTCTGCTCTCCACCCCTGCCCTCGCCGCCATGCCCGCCCCCGGGAACGGCTACGGCGCCATCGACGCCAGGCGTGACATTGCGCCCCTGGATCTTGCACGGCGCTTTTGTGACGCGCGGCGGGCAGGCGATATGACCGCCGTGGAGCGGTTCTTCGCCCCGAAGCTGGCCCGCCTCGTTGCGGCCCGGGCTGAAGCCGACATTCCGTGGCAGACCCATGACCAGCAGCCCACGTCCTGCAGCTTCGAGGTCGTCAACGGCTTCGACGACACGATCGGCGTCCTGATCCGGATCACCTATAAGGCCGGCGGACTGCGGTGGTCCGATACCTTGAACCTCGAGCGGACGCCGGACAGCTGGCGGATTAACAACGTGTTCTACGAGTCGGGGGGCAACCTCCGGTTCCGGCTGATTCAATCGCACTAGGGCCGCTACCGACGGCAAGGGAGAAAACCATGGATCGCCGGTTGATCGTCGGCGCCTTGATTGCGTGCGCGGCAGGAGCGGCCGCGCCGGCAGCCGGCACCGAAGCCTTCATCATCACGCCCGAGCAGCTCGGGCAGATCTTCTGCATCGCCCGCCTGGGCAACGACATGGCCCCGATAGAGGGCATGCTGACGCCCGGGCTCGCCTCCGATATCGCCGTGGCGAACGCGGCCAACGATGCCTGGGCAGCCGCCAATCCGGGTGAAAAGCCGCCGCTCGGCGACGGCATCCCGTGGCAGTCATGGCCCGATTACGCCCCGCAATGCAGCGTGGGCGAGGCGTCGTACGAAATGGACGAGGCAGGGGTCGCGATCGAGTACGCCTTCCCGGCGGAGCCGGACGCGAACTTCACCGACACGCTCCGATTGAAGCTGATCGAGGGCCAATACGGTTGGCGGGTCTGGCGCCTCGACAACGTCGCCTACGAGGTGGGGGGCGACCTTCGCACGGCGCTCGTGTCCGCCTTCATCGAAAACTGACCTTGCCGATCGCCGGCATCCCGCGAACTGCACCAAAACGCCGTCGGAAAACGGTTTACCTGCGGCATATCGCGCCTTGTTATTCCCATAACAATGCACATATGCCGTGCTGACAGCGCCCGGCCGGGCTCCTCCCTTCCCGGCGGACGGCGCTGAACGGCAAGGTGGGTGAAACCGCCTGCAGCCTGGGCCCCGCTCCTCCGACGGAGCGGGGCCGTCCTTTTCTGGCCCCGCGAAATCTCGATCACGGAGCCGTGATCCTAGGGCAGGAGTGCTGACCTTCTTTGCGCCCCTTGCATAGCTGACATGACGTCGGACGCATTGCTGACCAAACGGTCAAAGTCCATATTCGGCCCTGTCGATGTGATCGCAACCGAACCTCCTCCCTCGGTTCCCGATCTGCGACGCCGGGCCGTCGTCGTTCCTCCTCCCTCGACGAAGGCCCATCCGGCAGACGACGAATCCTCCTCCCTCGTCATTTGCCACTACTTGGATTTGGCTTCGGCCCGATCATTCAAGGCTCCATCTTCGGATGGAGCCTTCTTTTTTCGCCGGCAGGCAATCCTGCACGGGCGATTGCACCGGACGCATAGCTCGGTTTCCGATATCGCGTTTGCCCGGACTCGCGGCGGCAGCGATATTTCGAGGCAAGAGATCGCGGCCTTACCTCCTCCAGGCTTGCGTTCCTTTGGCCGCGGGCTCCGGCCCATTGGCCATCGGGCCCCGCCCATCCCCTCGGGCGGGGCCTTTTTCTTGCGATCCGGGCGCGGCGTCGGCGATCGGCGCCGTACGGCTCTCCGGCCGGCCTAACGCACCTTGCTGCAGAAATCCTGGATGCGGCTGACCGCTTCCCTGAGATCGGCCTCGGATGCTGCATAGCTCAGCCGCATGTGCCCGGAGAGCCCAAAAGCGGCGCCGTGGACGAGCGCCACCCCGGCCTCGTCGAGCAGCGCCATGACGAAGGCCTCGTCCGTTTCGAGCGCGACGCCGCCGCCCGAGGTCCTGCCAAGCAGCCGCCGCACCGACGGGAAGACGTAGAACGCCCCTTGCGGGCTCAGGCAGTCGAGCCCGGTATTCGCGTTGAGCCCGCTGACGACGAGGTCGCGGCGCGCCTGGAAGACGTCGCGCCATTCGCGAAGGAAGTCCTGCGGCCCGTTGAGCGCCTCCACGGCCGCCCATTGCCCGATCGAACTGGGATTGGTCGTCGACTGGCCCTGGAGCTTCAGCATTGCCGCGAGCAGCGGCCGTGGGCCGGTGCAATAGCCTATGCGCCAGCCGGTCATGGCATGCGATTTTGAGACGCCGTTCATCGTCAGCGTCCGCTCGCGCAGGGCGGGCTCGACCTGGGCGATCGTCGCGAACGTGCCGCCGTCGTAGACGAGCACTTCGTAGATGTCGTCGGTGAGGATGTGCACCTGCGGATGGCGGAGAAGAACCGCTGCAAGCTCCTTGAGCTCCCCGGCCGTATAGGCCGCCCCGCTTGGATTGGAGGGCGTATTGAGGATGAGCCACTTGGTCTTCGGCGTGATCGCCGCTTCGAGCACCTCGGGCTTCAGCTTGAAGCCCGTCGTGGCATCGGCCACCGCGTAGACCGGCGTCGCATCGCAAAGGCGCACGAGTTCGGGGTAGCTGACCCAGTACGGCACCGGGATCACGACTTCGTCGCCCGGATTGAGCGTTGCCAGCAAAGCATTGAAAATGATCTGCTTTCCGCCGGCCGAGACGAAGCAGTCCGCGGCCGTCACGTCGAGCCCGTTGTCGCGGCGGAACTTCGCGGCCACGGCCTCCTTCAGCTCCGGAATGCCGTCGACGTTCGTGTAGTGCGTCTTGCCTTCGTTGATGGCCCGGATCGCCGCGTCGCGCACGTGGCGCGGCGTGTCGAAATCGGGCTCTCCCGCCGCGAGCGAAATGACGTCGCGCCCCTCGCGCAGCATGTCGGCCGCCTTGCGTGAGATAGCCAC
>CAYRNE010000288.1:0-4243 GCA_964425245.1 uncultured Devosia sp. | reverse complement strand
GGGCGTCACGCCGCTCGACGAACGCTTCGCGCAGGTGCTGCGGAAATCCGGCAAGGAGGTTCACCTCATCGCCAACAAGGCCGAGGGCAGGGCGGCCGATGCCGGCCTCGTCGAGTCCTACAGCCTCGGGTTTGGCGAACCCACGGGCATCTCGGCCGAGCACGGGCTCGGCATGGCGGACCTCCACGGGCTAGTCGCCGCTGCGATCGAACGGCAGGCCGAAGCTGAGGCCGGTACCGCCGGTGAGGATCGCGTGCCGCAGGTCGAGATCGACGTGCCTGAGGACGACGGCAGCACCGAGGACGGGCCGCCTCTCCGCTGGAATCCCGACCGCTACCTCAACGTCGCGGTGGTCGGCCGGCCGAACGCCGGCAAGTCGACGCTCATCAACCGCATGGTCGGAGCGGAGCGCCTGCTGACCGGACCGGAGGCGGGCATCACGCGAGATTCGATCCTCGTCCCGTGGGAGTGGCAGGGACGGACCATCAACCTCGTCGATACCGCGGGCATTCGCCGCCGCTCGCGCGTGACCGGCAAGCTCGAAAAGCTCGCGGTCGGCGATGCGTTGCGCTCGATCCAGTATGCCGAGGTGGTGGTGCTCTTGCTCGACGCCACGATCCCCTTCGAAAAGCAGGACCTCGCGCTCGCCGACCTCGTCGAGCGCGAAGGACGCGCGCTCGTCATTGCCATCAACAAGTGGGACCTGATCGAGGACAAGCAGAAAACCCTCGCCGATCTGCGCGAGGCCTGCGAGCGGCTGCTGCCGCAGGTGCGCGGTGTTCCGCTCGTCACCATCTCGGGCCTTCAGGGTCGCAACATCGACCGGCTCATGGACGCGGTCATGTCCGCCGAGCGGGTCTGGAACACGCACATCTCCACGGCGAAGCTCAATCGCTGGCTCTCCGGGATGCTGGAAGCACATCCTCCGCCGGCGGTCTCGGGCCGGCGGCTGAAGCTCCGCTACATGACCCAGGCCAAAATCAGGCCGCCGAGCTTCATCATCTTTGCGTCGCGTCCGGACAAACTGCCCGAATCCTACGTCCGCTACCTCGTCAACGGCCTGCGCGCGGCATTCGGCATGCCCGGAACGCCGATTCGGATATGGGTCCGCGGCGGAAAGAATCCTTACGTCGACGCTGAGTAGGTTTCCTGTTGTGAATCAATTGCCTGAAGCACATAACTCGGCGGCCGGCGCGGCTCATCCGCATTCGCTATTCGCGATCCGGCGCGCCCCCGCTATAACTCCGTCTGCGAAAGCGGCCCGATGCGGATTGCGGGCCGCAAGCGACCTACGCTCTTGCTCGTCGAAGTCCTAATCGTCGCGATCCTGACGCTCTTGAACGGCCTGCTCGCCATGTCCGAGCTGGCGGTAGTCTCGTCGCGGCCTGCCCGCCTCAAGGTCCTCGCCGCCGAGGGCAACAAGGGTGCCGGCACGGCGCTCCGCCTTGCCGAAGACCCCGGCAAGTTCCTTTCCTCGGTGCAGATCGGCATCACGCTCGTCGGGGTTCTCTCGGGCGCTTTCTCGGGGGCAACGCTCGGCGCCCGCCTTGCGGCCGGCCTCGTCTCCATCGGCGCCGACCCCGCGATTGCTGCGCCCGTGGGCGTCGGTTTGGTGGTTATCGTGATCACCTACCTGTCGCTGATCATCGGGGAACTGGTCCCCAAGCAGATCGCCCTCCGCGATCCCGAACGGATCGCCTCCCGGGTGGCTCCGGGAATGGCTCTCGTCGCCTCGATCGCCGCACCGCTGGTCTGGCTGCTCGACATGTCGGGCAAGCTCGTCCTCACCCTTATCGGGCAGAGCGGGCGTACGGGCGAGGGTGTGACCGACGAAGAGGTAAGGACGATCATCGCCGAGGCCGAGAGCGCGGGCGTCCTCGAGAGCGAAGAGCGGCGCATGATTTCCGGCGTCATGCGCTTTGCCGACCGCAATGCCCGCGGCCTCATGACTCCGCGTCTCGATGTCGAACTGATCAACCTCTCCGATCCGCAGGACGAAATTCTCAGGACCCTCCGCGAGACCCGGCATTCTGTCATCCCCGTGCAGGAGGGTGGCGCCGACCAGATCGTCGGCGTCATCGTTCGCAAAGACCTGCTCGAACAGATGTTTGCAGGGGCGCAGATCGACGTGCGCGCGCTGGTGCGGCAGGTACCGGTCGTCCTCGATCGCGCCGACTCGTTGCATGTCCTCGGCGCCATCCGGCAGGCCACTGTTCATGCCGCGCTGGTCTTCGACGAGTACGGTCATTTCGAAGGCCTGATCACGGCCGGCGACATTCTGGAGGCGATCACCGGCAGCTTCCAGGAGGAAGAGGGTGATGAACCCGCCTTCGTGAAGCGCGACGACAGCTCATGGCTGGTTTCGGGCTGGATGCCCGTCGACGAGTTCCAGGACCGCATCGGCGTGCCGGTGCCGAAGGACCCGGAATACGAAACGGTAGCCGGCTTCGTCCTCGCCGAGCTCAATCACCTGCCCGACGTCGGCGAGACGTTCGAGCGCGCGCCCTGGCGGTTCGAGATCGTCGACATGGATGGACGCCGCGTCGACAAGGTGCTGGTGACGCGGCTCGCGGCACAACAGGCCGGCTGACTACATCGGCGTCAGCTCGTCCGTCGGAAAGTTGTAGTACATGCCGGTGTCCGCGAATTCGGGGCTGATCATGTCCACGAGCTTCGGCGCCAGAGCCCCCGGTCGCGTGAGCGTATCGGGGTCTTCGCCTGGCATGGCCTTCGCCCGCATGGCGGTGCGGATCGGCCCGGGATTGACCACACTCGCCTTCACCGTGCCCGAGGCATTTTCCAGGGCGTAACTCTTGACCAGAACTTCGAGCGCGGCCTTGGTGGAGGCATATAGGCCCCAATAGGCCCGATTATTGCGGCCGACGCCCGACGAGACGAACAGCGCGCGCCCCGCCCCTGCCTTGCGCAGCGGCAGGTCGAAGGCCCGGATCAGGCGGAAGTTGGCGGTGACGTTCACCGCATAAACCTGTTCGAATTCCTTGGGCGAGATGTGCGCCACCGGGGACAGCGTGCCCAGCATGCCCGCGTTGCCGATCAGCCCGTCGAGCCGCCCCCAGCGCTCGAACACGGAGGCTCCGAGCCGGTCGATGCCATCTAAATCGCCAAGGTCGAGCGGCACGAGCGTCGCCGAACCGCCGAGCGCCTGGATCTCGTCGTCGAGTTCTTCGAGGCCGCCCACGGTACGCGCGACGGCGACGACGTGCGCACCGCGGCGCGCCGCTTCGAGGGCCGTCGCATAGCCGATGCCGCGGGAGGCGCCGGTGACGAGGACGATCTTGTCGGCGAGTGGTTTTGCGTTGGTCATAAGGGCAGTGCGGCCGCTAGCTCGCTTCGCGCATCAGCGAGATCGTCTTGGGGGCCGCGCGGCCCCGGCCGTTGCGGTCGGTAAGCGGGGTCGGGTAGTCGCCGGTGAACTGATGGTCCGTGAATTGCGGGCTCAGCGGGTTGCGCTTCTCGCCACCCACCGCGAGATAGAGCCCGTCTATCGAGAGGAACTGCAGCGAATCCGCCCCGATGAACCGGCACATGCTCTCGAGGCTGTCGTGCTGGTTGGCGAGCAGGTGCTCGGGGTCGGGCGTGTCGATCCCGTAATAATCGGAGTGGAAGATCATCGGGGAGGCGACACGGACATGCACCTCGCGTGCACCGGCGTCGCGCATCATCTGGACGATCTTCACCGAGGTCGTACCGCGTACGATGGAATCGTCGATCAGCACGACTCGTCTGCCGTCGATCTCGTGCCGGTTGGCGGAGTGCTTGAGCTTCACGCCGAAAGCGCGGATCGACTGTGTCGGCTCGATGAAGGTGCGGCCGACGTAGTGGTTGCGGATGATGCCGAGCTCGAACGGGATGCCGCTTTCCTGCCCATAGCCGATGGCGGCCGGCGTGCCTCCATCCGGCACCGGAACGACGACGTCGGCATCGACGGGCGCCTCGCGGGCGAGGTACATGCCCATGCGCTTGCGCGCGCCATAGACGGAGCGGCCGGCGACGACCGAGTCCGGCCGGGCGAAATAGACGTATTCGAAGAGGCACATCCGCTCCGGCCGGGGCGGGAACGGCTTGAGCGAGTCGATGGTAATTCGCCCGTCGGGCTGGATTTCGCAGATCACGACCTCGCCGTTCTCGACGTCCCGGACGAACTTGGCGCCGATGATGTCGAGCGCGCAGGTCTCGGAGGCAAAGATCGGCGAGCCGTCGAGGTCGCCGAGGACCAGCGGGC
>CAYRNE010000287.1:2504-4246 GCA_964425245.1 uncultured Devosia sp. | reverse complement strand
TCGCCGGCGCGCACCATGCAGATCGCGCAGCGGCTCTACGAGGACGGCGTCATTACCTATATGCGGACCGACGGCGTCCAGATGGCGGGCGAGGCCATCGACCAGGCACGCCGCGCGATCGAGAAGGAGTATGGCACCGCCTACCTTCCGTCTACGCCGCGGCTCTATCAGACCAAGGCCAAGAACGCGCAGGAAGCGCACGAGGCGATCCGACCCACCGATATGTTCCGGCATCCCGATACGGTCGGTGATGCGGACCAGCGCAAGCTCTACGGTCTGATCTGGCGGCGGACGCTCGCGAGCCAGATGCGCCCTGCCGAAATCGAGCGCACGACCGCCGACATCGACGCACGAGCAGCCGGGCGCGCCATCATGCTGCGCGCCGTGGGCTCGGTCGTGACCTTTCCCGGCTTTCTGGCGCTCTACGGCGTCGAGGCGCGGGAAGACCGCCAACCGAACGGCGACGACGACGACGCGGACAGCCGTGAGCTGCCGCCGCTCGCCGTCGGCGACGAGCCGCGGCTCGACGAAGCGCTGATCGAGCAACATTTTACGCAGCCGCCCCCGCGCTTCTCCGAAGCGAGCCTTGTCAAGAAAATGGAGGAGCTCGGCATCGGCCGGCCTTCCACGTATGCCGCGACCATCTCCGTGCTGCAGGACCGCAACTACGTGCGGCTGGAGAAGCGCCAGCTTATCCCCGAGGATCGCGGCCGGCTGGTCACGGCGTTCCTCGAAAGCTTCTTCGCGCGCTATGTCGAATACGACTTTACCGCGCATCTCGAGGAGCAGCTCGACCGGATTTCGGCCGGCGAGCTGCAGTGGAAGGATGTGCTGCGGGACTTCTGGACCGAGTTCCTCCGCCACACCGAGGAGATCAAGGACCTTCGCGTCTCCGAGGTGCTCGACGCGCTGAACGAGCTCCTGGGCGACCACATCTTTCCGCCCAAGGAGGATGGCTCCGATCCACGCCGCTGCCCCACGTGCGGCACGGGGACGCTGTCGATCAAGCTCGGCAAGTTCGGTGCCTTCATCGGCTGTTCGAACTACCCCGATTGCCGCCACACGATGCAGCTTTCGGATGCGGCGACGGGCGCCGAAGCCGGCGCGGGCGACGGCATCCTCGGCACCGATCCGGAGACCGGCGAGAGCGTGCTCCTCAAGTCGGGCCGGTTCGGCCCCTATGTGCAACTGGGCGAAGGCGACGAGCCCAAGCGATCGTCCCTGCCCCGCGGCTGGAACCCTGCGTCGCTGACGCTGGAGCGCGCGCTGCAGCTCCTGTCGCTGCCGCGCGAAGTAGGCGCGCATCCGGAAACGGGCAAGCCCATTACAGCGGGCATCGGCCGTTACGGCCCGTTCGTTCAGCACGAGGGCACCTACGCGAACCTGCCCGAAGTCGAGGAGGTGTTCACGGTCGGCCTGAACCGCGCCGTTGACCTGCTGGCGCAGAAGGCAGCCGGCGGGGGCCGCTTCGGCCGCAACCGCGCCGCGCCGGTCGCGATAAAGACCTTCGAGCACGAGGACGGCGCAATTGCAGTGCGCGAGGGCCGCTATGGGCCGTACGTCAACCAGGGCAAGGTGAACGCGACCCTGCCGAAAACGTTGAAGCCCGAAGACGTGACGCTGGAACAGGCTGTCGCGCTGCTTGCCGAACGTGCCGCCAAGGGCGGCGGCGGGCGGAAGACAGCCGCCAGGAAGGCGGCGAAGAAGACCGCTGCGAAGAAGGCGCCAGCGAAGAAGGCGCC
>CAYRNE010000287.1:0-2404 GCA_964425245.1 uncultured Devosia sp. | reverse complement strand
CCAGGAAGGCGGCGAAGAAGACCGCTGCGAAGAAGGCGCCAGCGAAGAAGGCGCCCGCCAAGACCGCCCGGAAGGCGGTGAAGAAGGCCGCGGCGGCGGAGGTCGACTAAGCGTTGAGGTGCGCTCGATGGCAGTTCCATGGCCAGATTGTTGAAGGCCAAGTCCGCACCTTCCGCCAGGCGGGCCCGCGCTAGCGCGCCGGCTGTCCTCCCCGACCGGGAGGCCGTGCTCGAGGCCATGGCAAACGAGCCGCAACTGGACGGCAAGCGCGATCTTGCACGCCACTTCGGCATCCACGGCGCCATGCGCGCGCCCTTCAAGGCGTTGTTGCGGCAAATGGAGGACGAGGGCCTGCTTGCGCGCCGCCGCCGAACCCTTCGGCGAACGGCCACGCTTCCCGCCGTCACCGTTCTCAGCATCCCCGCCGATGCCGATCCCGACGAGCTTCATGCCTTTCCCGTCAACTGGAACGAGGAGGAGGAAGGCGAACCGCCGCGCGTCGAGGTGATCCAGCCCAAATCGGCACGCGTCGTGCCGGGACCCGGCGACCGCATTCTCGCGCGCATCGAGCGAAGCGACGGGGTGGTGCCCAGCTACACCGCGCGGGCGATGAAGATTCTCGAAAAACCCCGGCGCGGGCAGATCGGCATCGTCCGCATGGACGAAGACGGCGCGCGGCTGATGCCGGTCGATCGCAAGCAGCGTGAGATGCGGATCGCCGGCGGCGACCTGGGGGATGCGCGCGATGGCGACCTTGTCGAGGTCGAGACGAAGTTCTCCGGCCGGCTCATGATACCCCGCGCCCGCGTCATCAATGTGATCGGCAATCCGCGGACCGAGGGGGCGGTGAGCCTCATCGCCATCCACAACCTCGAGATCCCCTATCGCTTCCCGAGCGGCGTGCTCAAGGAGGCGGACGAGGCGCAGGAAATCTCGCTGCGCGGGCGCGAGGACTGGCGGCACATCCCGCTGATCACCATCGATCCGGCAGACGCCAAGGACCACGACGACGCGGTCTATGCCGAACCGGACAAGGACACGGGCAATCCCGGCGGGCACATCGTTTACGTCGCGATCGCCGACGTCGCTGCCTATGTCCGGCCGGGCACGGCGCTCGACCGCGAGGCCTACCTGCGCGGCAACTCCGTCTATTTCCCCGATCGCGTCGTGCCGATGCTGCCGGAGCGCATTTCCAACGAGCTGGGCTCGCTCAAGGAAGGCGTCAACCGCCCCTCCCTTGCTGTCCGCATGGTGATCGATGCCGAAGGCAAAAAGCGCAGCCACAGCTTCCACCGGGTGGTGTTCCGCTCCGCCGCGAAGCTCAGCTACCAGCAGGCGCAGAACGCGATCGACGGTCGCCTCGACGACAAGACCGGTCCGATCCTCGACCCCATCCTGAAGCCGCTCTTTGCCGCCTATCGCACCATGGCCAGGGCCCGGGACCGGCGGGGGCCGCTGGATCTCGACCTGCCCGAGCGCAAGATCATCCTCGACGCCCATGGCATGGTCGCAGACGTGCGCGTTCCCGAGCGGCTCGAGGCGCACCGGCTGATCGAGGAGATGATGATCGCGGCTAACGTCGCGGCCGCCGAGACGCTCGAGAAGCACCATTCGCCTCTGATCTACCGGGTGCACGACAGTCCTTCGCCCGAGAAGCTCGTCGCGCTGCGCGAATTCCTCGCCTCGCTCGATTTGAGCTTCAACAAGACCGACGCGGTACGCCCCGCCGATTTCAACCGCGTGCTGGCCCGGGCGCGGGCGGATGGCAAGATCGAGCAGGTCAGCGAGATGGTGCTCCGAAGCCAGGCGCAGGCCGAGTACGCCGCCGAGAACTACGGCCATTTCGGGCTCAACCTCGACCGCTATGCGCATTTCACCTCCCCCATCCGGCGCTATGCCGACCTCATGGTGCACCGGGCGCTGATCCGGGCGCTCGACCTGGGCAAGGACGGACTGACCGACGACGAGGCCGGCAAGCTCGCCGGCATCGCCCAGCACATCTCGATGACCGAGCGGCGGGCCATGGCGGCCGAGCGCGAGACGGCGGACCGGCTGCTGGCGCAGTTCCTGATGGAGCAGATCGGGGCGAGGTTCGAAGGGCGCATCTCCGGGGTAACGAAGTCCGGCCTGTTCGTCAGGCTGTTCGACACCGGCGCCGACGGGTTCATTCCCGCCTCGACGATCGGCGCGGATTACTACCGGTTCGTCGAGGAGCAGCAGGCCATGGTCGGTGACCGCACGGGAGAAAGCTTCGGCCTCGGGGACGATGTCACCGTTCGGCTGCTGGAAGCGGCGCCGGTTGCCGGCGCGCTTCGGTTCGAGCTCCTGTCCGAGGGAAGGCGCGGCACCCCGCCGCATGGCCGGCGGGGTCGAAAAGCCCCATCTAGGCGGCGAACGGCGGGTC
>CAYRNE010000286.1:0-4254 GCA_964425245.1 uncultured Devosia sp. | reverse complement strand
CGAGTTCGGTGAGCAGCGCCCCGACGGCAGCTACAAGGAGCACGGCTGGTTCACCGGCTACGCACCCTTCGATAACCCGGAGGTCGCCGTCGTCGTGTTCCTGGAGCAGGGTGGTGGTGCGCTGAGCGCCGCGCCGGTGGCTTATGAATTCGCTGAAGGCAAAGATGGCAGGACGACTTTGCAAATGAAGTTCGCTCCGGCGCAGGCAGGCGAAAGTCGCTGCGCCGTGACCGCCGAAGTTTCGCTGGGCGCAAACGACGAAGCTTTGCACTGGCGCGCCGGCGCGCAAATGCTGGACGAAAACTCCAGCGTGTGGAGCGTGCGCTATCCGCTCGTGCAGGTGCGCGCCGCCGATGAAAGCGACGACACCAATCAAACCGTGTTTCCCTACCGCCAGGGGCACACCTTCGCTTACGGAAAAAGTCAGCCGCGCTACGATCTGGTCTATCCCTATCCGGGGCCGGGCGCGAAGTTCCAGTTTTTAGCGGCCTATGGCGAGAAGTCGCGGCGCGGTTTTTATCTGGCCGCCGAAGATGGCGAACTTGCACCACTACTCGCTCTACCTGCTGCTCATCCTCTCGAGCGTCCTCGCGCCGGGCTTCTGGGTGCTGCTCGGAATCCTGCTGCTCTTTTCCTGGGTGGCGCTCGTCGGCGTCGTCCGGGCCGAGTTCCTGCGCGCCCGGAATTTCGAGTACATCACCGCCGCCCGGGCGCTCGGCGTCGGCAACTGGACCATCATCACGCGGCACCTCCTGCCGAACGCCATGGTCGCGACGCTGACCTTCATGCCGTTCATTCTCGGCGGGTCGGTCACGACCCTGACCGCGCTCGATTTCCTCGGCTTTGGGCTGCCGCCGGGCTCCCCCTCGCTGGGCGAGCTTCTGGCGCAGGGCAAGAACAACCTCCAGGCGCCGTGGCTGGGGCTCACCGGTTTTGCGATTCTCTCGGTCATGCTGAGCCTGCTTGTCTTCGTCGGCGAGGCAGTCCGGGACGCTCTCGATCCCAGGAAGACCTTCCGGTGAGCGCGCTGCTCTCCATCCGCGACCTCCGCATCGCCTTCCGCAGCGACGAGGCTGCGGCCGAGGTGGTGCACGGGGTCTCGCTGGACGTCCACAGGGGCGAAACGGTTGCGCTCGTCGGCGAGTCGGGGTCGGGGAAGTCCGTAACGGCACTCTCGGTGCTGCGGCTACTGCCGCCGAACGCGGAAATCGGCGGCCGCATCCTCTTCGGGGGCACGGACCTCCTGAGCATGAAGGAGCCCGAATTGCGCCGCGTCCGCGGCGACCGCGTCTCGATGATCTTTCAGGAGCCGATGACCTCGCTCAACCCGCTCCACACGATCGAGCGGCAGGTGGGCGAAGCGCTGATCCTGCATCGCGGCCTCGGCGCGGCGGCGGCACGGGCACGCGTCATCGAGCTCCTGGAGCAGGTCGGAATTGACGATCCAGCGGGGCGGCTCGGCGCCTATCCGCATCAACTCTCCGGCGGGCAGCGGCAGCGCGTCATGATCGCCATGGCGCTCGCGAACGAGCCCGACCTGCTGATCGCGGACGAGCCGACAACCGCCCTGGATGTCACCGTCCAGGCGCAAATCCTCGAACTCCTGAAGCGCCTGCAGGGCCAGCTTGGCATGGCCATGCTGTTCATCACCCACAATCTCGGCATCGTCCGCAGAATGGCCGACGCGACCTGCATCATGACCGAGGGCGAGATCGTCGAGCGGGGGCCGACCGCCGGGCTCTTCGCCAATCCGCGCCACGCCTACACGAAGCACCTGCTGGCCGCCGAGCCCAAGGGGCCGCCGCCGCCGGGCGACGAGGCGGCGCCGACCGTGGTCGAGGCCCGCGATCTCAAGGTCTGGTTCCCGATCAAACGCGGCGTGTTCCGGCGCACCGTCGGCCATATCCGCGCCGTGGATGGCGTGGATATCGCGGTTCGCGAGGGGGAGACGCTGGGTGTGGTCGGCGAGTCCGGCTCGGGGAAATCGACCCTCGGGCTGGCGCTGCTGCGTCTCGTCTCCTCACGCGGCCGCATCCTCTACCTGGGCCGCGACATCGAGGGGCTCGGGTGGAAAGAGATGCGGCCGCTGCGACACGACATGCAGATCGTGTTCCAGGACCCTTACGGTTCCCTCAGTCCCCGCATGGCGGTCGCCGAGATCGTCGCCGAGGGCCTCCAGGTCCACCAGCCCACCTTGGGCGTCATCGAGCGCGACCGGCGGGTCGTCTCGGCCTTGACCGAGGTCGGGATCGATCCCGCGGCGCGGTTCCGCTATCCCCACGAGTTCTCCGGCGGGCAGCGGCAGCGCATCGCCATCGCACGCGCCATGGTGCTGGAGCCGAAATTTCTCGTGCTCGACGAGCCGACCTCGGCGCTCGACGTCAGCGTGCAGGCGCAGGTGGTCGAACTGCTGCGCGAGCTGCAGCAGCGCAAGCGGCTGTCGTTCCTGTTCATTTCCCACGACCTCAAGGTCGTCCGCGCGCTCGCCAACGAGGTCGTAGTGATGCGCGCGGGCAGGGTGGTCGAGCGGGGGCCGGCCGGGGAGATATTCGGCAATCCGCGGGAGCCCTATACCAGGGCCTTGCTCGCCGCCGCATTCGACATCGAGGCCCTGCCGGCGGCCGTTTAGACCGGATCTGCCGGAATGCCACGCAGGGCGCGACCGCGGCCTGTCTCTGGCGAGACGTCCCTGATCCCCTCCTCCCCGAACAGGACTGGCGCTATCCCGGCTCGGCTCCGCCACACGGCGGCAGGCGACCACTGATGCCGAGGACGAATTTCATGCAGTCCAAACAGGGCAAGCTTACCTCATATGAGGTATTGTCCGTCAGAGGCAAAGAATTGATAAGATTTCAGATGGGGACGCGTTGTTCGTCAAATCCGACGTAGAACGACGGGCTAGAACGATACTGCCGCGCATGCATACTTCATCGTCGTTGTCCGTTGGCTGATAGAGTAGCTCGCACGGCGGGCAAACTCGCCAGTCTGCTTAAAGGGGCGGTGTTCGATCCGGCAGAGTGGAATCGCGTCTGCGACGTACTGGCGGAAAGTTTCGGAGCATTTGGTGCCCTCATTGCCGGAGAAGATCCTGCGGCGAGGCTTTCCTATATGCCGCACTCCACGCGCATCGGCGAACAGGTTCAACGCTATGTCACCGAGCGCTGGGCCGAGCGGGACGTTCGGGCCCGCGGGTTTCAGATTGCCTATTCTCGCGGTTTTGTGGCTGACAGGGACATCGCCAACGATCTGGAATTGGCCGAGGACCCGTTCTATGCCGAGTTCGCCCGGCCGTCGGGACTGGATTGGTTCGGCGGCAGCGCGATACGGGTCAACAACCGGCTGGTCATCATTTCACTATTCAACACCGCCGACCAAGGGCCCATCGAGCGGGCAAAACTTGAAGAGCTCAGCAGGTTGCGTCCAACGATTGCGGTTGCGGTCCGCCGCGCGGCCGCATTGGGATTCCGTCGCATCGATGCCGTGGAACAAGCGTTCGCCCAAGCGGGTCACGGAGTAGCGGTCATCGATCATGCGGGCCGCCTCGTGTGGCTCAATCCGCCGGCGGAGGAGCTTCTTGGGGCGGGAGAGTTGACCAGGAACGGCTACCTCGCGCCCGCCGATACTCGGGATGCCGGAGCGGTGCGCAACCTGTTCAACGCCGCCCTGTTGGCCCCGGCGGAGCTTTTGCCGCCAGCCCCCGTTCAGGTGCATGTCGCGAACGGGGACAGCGTGGTCCTCGATATCGTTCCCCTGCCGCGCGACTTCCAGGGATTGCTGTCGGGCGCGGCCGCGGTCATGACCATTCGCCGCCTTGCACGGCCCAACCGCTCGGCTGACGGGTTGAAGGAACGGTTCGGTTTGACGGCGCGGGAAGCGGAGATCGCGATGGCGCTCACATCCGGGCAAACCCTGGAACAGATCGCCGCGGCGCTCGGCGTCAGCGTTGCGACTTCCCGGCAACATCTCAAGTCGATCTTCAGAAAAACCGGAACGCACCGTCAGGCGGAACTGGTTGCGGTTCTCTCCTCGGCTTGACCTGCGTGGAGCAAGGTCCGCCAAGTATGCCCTAAACTGGGCAGGCAACTAAAACCGCCTCGACAAAAACCCGATTTTCTTCATGCCTCAGTACAGGCTGGCAGCCCGTGCAAAGTTGCATCGGTTGTTCGGAGCCATCTCAGCGAGTACCTCATTTGAGGTACCATTAAGCTATTGACATAATTGAGCTTTACAAGTCGTTTCCGTAATGTTTCAGTT
>CAYRNE010000285.1:0-4321 GCA_964425245.1 uncultured Devosia sp. | reverse complement strand
CCCGGCCGCGCTTGTCGGCCCGGGCGGGGCGAGCTCCACGCGCCAGACGACCCCTTCGACATCGACGTCGAGCGTTGCGTGCGGATTGCCGAGGTAGATGTCGGTGATCACGCCTTCGAGCTGGAAGAAGCCGCTCTCGGTCCAGGACCAGCCATGATGGGCGGCTGCGGGCAGTGCGACGGCGCCGAGGAGTGCGGCGGCAAGCAAGGTGGTTCTGATGGCTTTGTGGATCATCGGACGTCTCCCGCTATGACCGGCGTCCATTCTACGCCCGCTGAGGGCCGGCGCCGGTCACAAGCTCGTAATCGGCCCCGCGGGCCGGGCGCAAGAACCCTAGTCCAGCTGCGTCACGAGCCGGTAACCCGTCAGTTCGTCGGGGCTCAGGTAGTAGAGCCGGTCGGGCGGCGTTTCGAGGGCGTGGAGCCACAGCGCGGGATCGATGCCCATCGCGCTCAGGTGCCGCGTCACGGCAGCGGTCGTCTTCTGCGCGTCCGACATCGCATCGCCCGCGGCCCTGATGCCGGTGGGCAAAGCGCCGGCCGGAACGGCCGCATAGATCTGATGGACGCCGATCGCCGAACGGGCGGAGGCCAGCCGCTCCCGGCCGCCGGCGAAGGCGAGCGGGCATGACGAGGCGCAAATCGCCCCGGGTGCGACGCTGGTCGCGTAACCCTTCCCGGAAATGAGCGTGCCGATCTCCATGGCATCGGCCACCGAGCCGCCGGGCGAATCGAAAGCAACGGTTTGTACATACTCGCCGCGCGCCGCGACCTCGGCGGCAAAGCGCGCGGCTGAACCCGGGTCGATGGTGCCGCGGACCGCGAGAACGCCGCCGGCTTCCAGCAAGATGGAAAGTGGCTCGCGCAGCGCCTCGATGTCCGAGGTAACCTCGGGTCCCGGCGCGGTCGCCGGGCTATCGGGGTCGAACGCGGGCAGCACGGGTTCGAAGGGCGTCGTCAGCCCGGGGATACCGGCCTCGGTCAGCTCGCGGTAATCGATCCACAGGACACTGAGCGTCCCCGCGAGCATCGCGAGGAACGCCGCGCGAAGGATTGCGCCATCGCTGATCGCGGCGAGCCGGTCGAGCAAGCCGCGCGGCTTTGCCGCTTCGCTCACGGGCGCGCCGCCGGGGTGTCGCCGCGCTTGCGCTGGCCGGCATCGATCGGCGTCACGGTCGCGTCCGGCGTCGGTTTGGCCGGCGGCGGCTCCTTGTCGGGGGCGAGCGCGCTGGCGGGAAACTCCGCGGGCTCTTCCGCTGCGGCTTCCGGGGCCGCCGCCTCGTTCGCTTCGCGCGGGCTCAGCTGACGGTAGATTTCGACCGCGCGCAGCATTTCGGCGGCGGTCATGGTCTCCGCTTCGGCCATCGAGGCGGCCTCGCGGCGCATGGCGTCGTGGACGACCATCAGCACGAGGACGAGCACAACCGGGAGAAGATCGATGGAAATGGCGCCGGCCCAGGAGGGAAGGAACTCGCTCCAGTATCGGATCACCGCGTCGGCCGCCGAAAGCGGCACGAAGCGGCGCGGCTCGACGCGCGGCTCGGCGAGGATCTGGTCGGCCGCCTCGCTGAGCGCCGCCGATTGCGCGGCGACCGAGTTGCGCACCGTCTCCATCACCTGATCCTGGCGGACGACGAGGCCCTGGGTCGAGCCGTCCGCGACAGGGGCGATGAAGCCGAGCGAGAGGTCCTCGGCGGCGCGCTTCACGGATGGGGCGACCGAGGTCTCCTGCAGCGATGCGACGACGGCGGTGAGCTGCACCACCTCGGCGGCGAAGGCATCGGCGCGCGGCCCGATCGGGCCGGGGGCGGAGACCAGTTCGCGCATCCTGGCGAGGTGCGCAGAGCCCTGCTCGAAGAGCGCGGCGACTTCGGCGCGCGAGTCGGTGATCGTGCCGGCAAGCTCGCCCATCTGGGCACTCATCTGCGTCAGCAGCTGGACGACGCTGCCCGAACCCGAGGTGCCGGTCAACGCGCCGGTGCCGCGTTCGTCGGCGGCGAGGCGCGCGAAGCGCTCCTGCGCCCGCTGCACGTCGGGCAGCAGCGACTGGGCCGACAGCGCATTGCCGTGCGCGGCATCGAGGTCGGCGACGTAGCCTTCCATGGTCACGGCGAGATGCTGTTCGAGCGCCGCCGAGCCGGCGAGCGCCGCCGCGTTCAGCCACGAGCTCATGGCGATGATCATCACGCAGCCGATCGCCATCACCGCGAAGAGGGCGATGCGCTGGATGCCCGAGACGACCAGCGGCATGAAGCGGAGCATGAAGCTCCAGAAGGCGTAGATCGCGACGGAGACCGCGGCCGAGTAGATGATCGCGGCAAAGAAGACGAAGGTCGCCGAGCCGTCGATGAGGTCGCGCACGCCGAGGTAGGTGTAGACGCCGGAAGCCAGCGCCAGCACCGCGAGGGCGAAACGCGACATGGTCTCGACACCCTTGACGGTCTCGTTGAGCCGGGCGGCGTTGTTCTTGAACAGCATGGCCGGGGTCCCCTGTTAGAGGAACGTTAACACAGTGATCGCGGCGGGAAAGCGGCAGCCTGGGGAGGGTTGGCAGCGGCCTCAGCCCAGCTTCCGCAATAGCTTTTCGAGCCGCGCGCGCTTCGCCCTGCCCACGACGCGCGGCAGCCGGTCCTCGACGATCGCCGTGAGCATCAGCCTCGCCTCGGCGTCGGCCACGGCGGCGATCTCCTCCGCATAGGTGGGGAACTGGTTGGGCGCGGCGGCGCCGAGCCGCGTGAGCGCAGCAGGCAGCGCGACGTCGCCGTGGCCGGCCGCCGTCAGGCGCACGAGGATGCCGATGGCCTTGTCGTGCGCGATCACCGAGCCCTTGTCGGCAGCGGCGAGGATTTCGGGCAGGGCGGCGGCGACCTTCTTCGCCCGCACCGGGGTCAGCGTCTCGATCGCCTGCAGCGCGCCCCAGACGTTGCGGTTGTTGCGGCTCTGGAGCAGCGCGACAAATGCGTCCAAATGCGGCGCGACAAGGTCGGGCCAGCGGGCCGCTGTTTCGTAGAGCGCCTTCAGCGCGTCGTTCTGGACCGCGACCGTGCCGCCGCTCAGCGCGCCCACCAATTCCCTGACCGCGGCCTTGTTGCCGGTCCTCGCGATCTCCTCGGCCAGCTCGACATTGGGCCGCTCGTCGTTGCGGCCGAGCGCCGAGGCGAGGCGGCCGAGTACGGACATCAGGCCCCCACGGCGACGTCCAGCGCCAGCGCGGTCATCTCCTCGAGCGAGCTCTGGCGATCCGCCGCGGACATCGCTTCGTGCGTCACGAGGTGATCGGAAACGGTGCAGATGGCGAGCGCCCGCGCGCCCCGCCGGGCGGCGAGCGTATAGAGCGCTGCCGCCTCCATCTCGACGCCGATGACGCCCCCCTCGATGAGCGGGCCGTAAGCGGCGAGCGCGTCCTCGTGATAGAACATGTCGGAGGAAACGAGGCTGCCGACAAAGGCCGTGAGCCCCTTTGCGGCGGCCGCGTCGGCGGCGGCCCGCAGCAGCCCGAAATCGGCAAGCGGCGCGTAGGCATAGGGACCGAAGCCGTCCCGCACGATGGTCGAGTCGGTCGATGCACCCTGCGCGAGGATGAGGTCGCGCACCTTGACCTTCCGGCTGAGCCCGCCCGCGGTGCCGACGCGGATCAGGGTCGTGACACCGTAGGTCGCCATCAGCTCATGGACATAGATCGCGAGCGAGGGTTGGCCCATGCCCGTCGCCTGCACCGAGACGGGTTTGCCTTTCCAGGCACCGGTGAAGCCGAGGCAGTTGCGGACGCCGTTTACCTGCCGCGGCCCGTCGAAGAAGGTCTCGGCGATCCATTTCGCCCGCAGCGGGTCGCCCGGCAGCAACACGGCTTCGGCGTAGTCGCCGGGGCTCGCCTCGTTGTGCGGCGTCATGTCCTCACGCCTTTGCTTCGGCGCGATTGACGCTGTACGAGGATTTCGAGAACTTCGTCGACCAGCGGAAAATGATCGGGATCATCGGCGTATTGCCGCTTGTAATCGGCGAGATAAATCGAGGAATCGTGGAGCCGCCGCGCGAGGATCACGGCGATGTGGAGGCCGATCTCCGGGTTCTTCCTGAGGAACGCCAGCGCATCGTCGATCCGATAGACGGTGACGTCGGTCGCCGCGCGCACGGTCGCGACATGGCCGGTGCCGAGCAGCGCGCTCATTTCGCCGAAGACGGCCCCCGGCTCGTCGATCGCCGCGACAGTCTGTCCCTCGTGCAGCACTTCGATCGCGCCCGAAACGAGGATGTACAGGCGGCCGGTGCCGGGCCCCGCGGCGAGGAGCACCGTTCCCGCCTTGTGCCGCTCCCTGGGCAGG
>CAYRNE010000284.1:0-4355 GCA_964425245.1 uncultured Devosia sp. | reverse complement strand
GCCAAGGGCTATTTCGACACGCGCGTCGTCTATGTGGCCGAGAGCGGGCCGAAGGCGAACCGCATCAAGCGGCTCGCGATCATGGACCAGGACGGCGCGAACATTCAGTACATCACCTCGGGCCGCTCGCTGGCGCTGACGCCCCGCTTCTCGCCGACCCAGCAATTGCTGACCTATCTCAGCTACGAGGAAGGCAATCCCCAGGTCTTCCTGCTCGACCTCAATACCGGCGGCCAGCAGCGTATAGGCGCCTTCGGGCAGATGACGTTCTCGCCCCGCTTCTCGCCCGACGGTTCGACCATCGCCTTTTCGGTCGAGGCGGGCGGCACGACAAACATCTATGCGCTGCCCGTGGGGTCGAACCGGCCCGTGCAGCTGACGAGCGGGGCGGCCATCGACACCTCTCCCTGCTATTCGCCGGACGGCAGCCGCATCGTCTTCGAGAGCGACCGCGGCGGCTCGCCGCAGTTGTACGTGATGGGTGCGGGCGGCGGCGGCGCCCAGCGCATTTCCTACGGGGACGGGACCTATTCGACGCCCGTGTGGTCGCCGACCGGGGAGCTCATCGCCTTCACCCGCCAGTCGCAGGGCCAGTTTCACATCGGCATCATGAATCCCGACGGGACCGGCGAGCGGCTCCTGACCTCGAGCGGCGCGGTGCAGGAGGGACCGACCTTCTGTCCCAATGGGCGGGTCCTCATGTTCTTCCGCGATCCGGGCGGGGATTCCGGACCGAGCCTCTATTCGGTCGACATCTGGGGCCGCAACCAACAGCAGGTTCCGACGGAAAGCTTTGCCTCCGACCCGGCCTGGAGTCCCCTGCGCACTTGAGACCCCGAAAAGCCGAAAGTCGCCGGCGCCCGATGCGTTGCCCATTGGCAACAGGTCGGAAACGCCCGGATTCCGGCCACATTCCGGTCACGAAGCAAGGAAATTAACCACGCCGGCACACCCCGTCTTAAGGTAACGCGGGGTAAAAGCGAGCCAATCAATCTTACGATCGGGAGATCGCACCGGATGCGTTCCGAACTATCCCTCATGGGCCTTGCGAAGGGGCTCGCGCTCGTCTTCCTCGTCGTGGTACTTGCGGCCTGTTCGCGCAGCGGTACGGGCGTGGGCAACCTTCCTCCGGGGGGCGGCGCGCCGGGCAGCCAGCAGGAATTCCTCGTCACCGTCGGCGATCGGGTCTTCTTCGAAACCGATTCCTCGGCGTTGACGCCGACAGCTATGGCGACGCTCGACAAGCAGGCCGTGTGGCTCAACCGCTATTCGCACTATCGTATCCTGATCGAAGGCCATGCCGACGAGCGCGGCACGCGCGAATACAACATCGCGCTCGGCGCCCGGCGCGCTTCCGTGGTCGTCAACTACCTCGTGAGCAAGGGCGTGAACCCGGCGCGGATCACGTCCAAATCCTTCGGCAAGGAAAGACCGGTCGCCATCTGCAACGATATTTCGTGCTGGTCACAAAACCGCCGCGCTGTGACGGTCGTACAATAGGGGCGGCCCGGGGTCCCGGGTTCGCTGGAGGCATGGCGCCGGGTCCGCGTATTCTGGGCCCGGCGCTTCTTCGTTCCCGGTCGCCCAAGCATTTTTTCGACGAAATTGTGCGGTAAGCGCCGGTCGGTCCCCAGGTATTCCAGACCTTGTTACGGAGATCGGGATTGATCCTTCCCCGCGCCCTCATCTTGTCGAGAACCCTTCTCGCAGCGCTCGCGCTCTGCCTCCTTGCCCTCGTGCCCACGGCCGCTACCGCCCAGAGCCGTGAGGCGGCGCAGCTGCAGCTCCAGATCCAGCAGCTCCAGGAACAGATCAGGCTGTTGACCGGTCAGGTCGAGGGCCTGCAGTTCCAGTTGACGCAGATGCAGGAGCTGATCCAGCGCATGGGCGAGGACAACGAGTTCCGCTTCCAGCAGCTGGAGGGCAATGCCGGCGTGACCGCGCCGCCGCGCCAGAACGAGGGGGCTCTCCCCGAGGAAAGACTGCCGGCCGATCCGGCGCTGATGACGACCGACCCCACACAGACGGCTGCCGTGCCGGTGGAGCCGCTCGATCCCGGCGCGCCCATGCACGGCGACATTGGCGAGCCCATGCACAGCGACCTCGGGGAATCCTCCGATCCGCTGGTCGGCACCGGCGGCGTCGGCAGCGATACGCTCGGCACGCTCGGCGGCGAAGACCTGAGGCTTGGAAACGCGCGGCCGCTCGACCTCAGCCTGGACGGCGGGGCCCAGATTTCCGACGGCGATGCGCAGGCACAGTACCAGGCGGGATACGATGCCATCGTCAGGGGCGACTATGCCTTCGCCGAGGAACAGTTCCGCCAGTTCATCGAACTCTATCCCGATCATCCCAACGCGCCCGACGCCATCAACTGGCTGGGCGAAGCGCTGATCCAGCGCGGCGCCTTCAACGATGCCGCCCTGCAGCTGGCCGAGGGATACGAAAAATACCAGGATTCGGCGCGCGCGCCCGACATCATGCTCAAGCTCGGCATCGCCCTTAACGGGGCCGGCGAACCGGAAGTGGCCTGCCGCATGTTCGTCACGCTGGAGAAGCGGTTCCCGGAGACCTCGCCCGCGTTCCAGCAGCGGCTGGACAGCGAAAAGTCGCGGGCGCAGTGCCCGGCGTGACGCCCAGCGGCGGCATCGATGCCCAGGCGCTCTTCGCGCCCCTGATCGACTACGGGCGGCTCGCCCTCGCCGTCTCTGGCGGCCCCGACAGCCTCGCTCTGCTACTCCTCGCTCACCGCTTCGCAACGCAAACCGCCGGTCACGGGCGGTTCATCGTCTATTCCGTCGATCACGGATTGCGGGTGGAGGCCGCCGACGAGGTCGCCTTTGTCCTGAGAATCGCGCGCGACCTCGGCTTTTTCGCACGCGGCCTCAGGTGGGAGGGCGAAAAGCCGGCGTCCGGCATCCAGGAGGCGGCGCGGGCTGCCCGCTACCGGCTCCTCGCCGAGGCGATGGCGGCCGATCGCGCGGCGGTGCTGATTACCGCGCATCATCTCGGAGACCAGGCCGAAACCGTGCTGATGCGGCTCGCCCACGGCAGCGGCATCGAGGGATTGCGCGGCATGGACGCCCTGTCCGATCTCGGCTCGCTCAGGATCGCGCGGCCGCTGCTCGGAACCGATCCGGCGGACCTTCGCGCCGTCGTCGAGGATGCCGGGCTGACGCCGGTTGCCGATCCGAGCAACCTCGATCCCGGCTACGAGCGGGTGCGCTGGCGGCAGGTGATGCCACAGCTGGCTGCGCTCGGGCTCGATGCGCGGCGGATCGCGACGTTCGCGGGCCGCATGCGCGAGGCCGAGGCGGCACTCGCCGCGATGGCTGCCGAGGCGATGTCGGAGGTGGGGTTCGCTCCGGGGGATGCCCGCGCCACGCTGTCCCGGGATTTTCTCGCCGGCCTGCCGCGGGCGGTTGCCGTGCGAGTCCTTGCCCGCGTCCTCGACCGCGTGGGGGGCGACAGGAAGCCGCACGCGCTCGGCGCCGTCGAGCGGCTAGCCGATCGGCTCTCGGCCGGGCGTATCGCGACGACACTGCACGGCTGCATTGTGCGCGGAGGCACGAGGACCATCCGGATCTCGCGGGAGGCGGGCCGGCGCGTGCTGGCGAAGACGCGGCAGGAACCCACGGATGCGTGACCGCGTATTAACCCCGAGGGCGCAAAATACCTCGACATTCCGGGCGTCAGGGCGCACGGCTTGCCCTTGTATGGCCCAAGTGGCGGGCTTACATTCGCCAGAACCGCCGGCTTCCCCTCCCGCCGGCCACAGGACAGGACATGAACGTCAATTTCCGGAACTTCGCCATCTGGCTCGTGATCCTCTTCATGCTGATGGGACTGTTCCAGGTCTTCCAGTCTTCGACGCGGTCGATCTCCGTCGCCGAAAAGAGCTACAGCCAATTCGTTTCGGACGTTGACGCGGGCAGCGTCACCTCGGTCACCATTACCGACAACACCGTCACCGGCACGCTTCGGGACGGGTCGCGCTTCGAGACTGTGCTGCCGCCCCAGGCGGACATCGTCGGCCGGCTCGAGGAGCGCGGCGTGCAGATCACGGCGCGCGCGCCGGAGTCGAGCCCGTTCTGGTCGATCCTGCTTTCCAGCTGGCTGCCGTTCCTCGTGATCATCGGTGTCTGGTTCTTCTTCATCCGCCAGATGCAGGGCGGCGGCCGCGGCGGTGCCATGGGCTTTGGCAAGTCGCGCGCCAAGCTTCTTACGGAGACGCAAGGCAAGGTCACGTTCGAGGACGTCGCGGGCGTCGACGAGGCCAAGCAGGACCTCGAGGAGATCGTCGACTTCCTGCGCGATCCCGGCAAGTTCCAGCGGCTGGGCGGTCGCATCCCGCG
>CAYRNE010000283.1:0-4383 GCA_964425245.1 uncultured Devosia sp. | reverse complement strand
TCGCCCATCAGGACCGGCAGCGTCGTGCCGCCGAGCGCGATGACCACCGCGAAGACTTCGAACGCGGCGATGGTCCTCAGAATCAGCGCGGTCTGGAGACTGGGCCGCAGCATCGGCAGCGTCACCTTGACGAAGCGCTTCCACGGGCTCGCGCCAAAGACCTCGGCAGCCTCGTAGTACTCGCGCGGGATCAGCCCCATGCCGGAAACCAGGATGACCATGACAATCGCGGTAGCCCGCCAGACTTCGGCGAGGACCACGGCGACGAAGATCACCCAAACGTTCTGGTAGCCGAGGAACAGGACGGGCTGTTCGACGATACCGAGCCCGTAGAGCATGGAGTTGAGAAACCCGGATTGCTCGAAGATCGCAAGCCAGATGATGCCGGCGGCCAGGTCCGAAAGGCCGAGCGGAATGGTGAAGATGTAGAGAATCGTGTTCCGGCCGCTCCTGAGCCTGGTGACGATCGTCGCCATGGTCAGCGCGAGGGCAAGCTGGATCGGCACGACGACGGCGGCGAGTGCAATCGTGGTCCAGAGCGCGCCCTGGAATTTCCAGTGCGTCGCCATTGTCGTCACGTGCTGGAGCGTGAAGCCGTCCGGCCCGCTGAAGGCGAGCACCGCGATCTGCACGAACGGATAGACGAAGAACACGGCGAGAAAGATCGTCGCCGGCGCCAGGAGCAGGTACGGAAGGTATTTCACGTTCATGTCGTGATCCTTCTCGGTCGACGCTCTATCGCCAGGGCGCTGCCCGGGACCGAGGCCCCGGGCAGCTGGGGAGGAAGGCTAGTTCACGGGGCACGGACCGTCGGACGGCTCGTCGGGCTCCCAGCACGGGGCGTTGGCCTGCTGCATGAGCGAGCGCAGCGTCTCGGCCTGGCTGTCGAGCACCTGACGGATGTCCTGGTTACCCAGAACGATACGCTCGAACGTGTCCGTGTATACCTGGTTGAATTGGCCGCCGAGGTCGCCGAGGCCGACCGGCAGCAACGCCGGCAATGCGTCGGCCGCACTGGTCTGCGCGGTGACGGCTGCTCCCAGCGCCTGCGCCGAAGCCGGAAGATCGGCCGGAAGCGCCGCGTCGGTCACCGGGAAGAAGTTGGTCGCGAGCAGCGTCGCGACCTGCTGCTCGGGCTGCATCATGTACTTGACCAGTTCCTTGGCCTGGGCGACGTCAGGCGCGCCCGCGGGAACCGCGAGGCCGGCCAGCACCGGCATGAAGGCCCTGCCCTCCGGGCCGGCGGGAACGGCAAAGGCCACGAAATCGTCCGGACGCTGGTTGAACGCGTCACCCAGACGCGCGACGTGGTCGAAGGCGACCCAGACGTCACCCGAGAGCAGCGGCTCCTGCATGAAGGCGTAGTTCGTGGAGGCCGGGTTCACGTATTGCCAGAGCTCCTTGAACTTGGTCCAGGCAGTCTCCGCCTCGGCGGAGCGGAACTCGGTCACCATCGAGCCCGTATAGGCCGGCAGCAGGAAGCCCTCGAAGAAGCGGTGCTTGAGCCCCTGCGGGCCGGCGGGGAAGCCGCACTTGGGCGAGCCGGTGCTGTCGGCAAGCGCCTTGCACCATTCGATAAGCTGATCGTAGGTCAGCGCGTTCAGCTCGGCTCCCTCGGGCAGATGCTCGAGCGCCTGTTTGTTTGCGGCCATGACGTAGTTGGCCTGCATCCAGGGCAGGTACTTTTGCTCGCCCGTCCCGAGCTTGCCCAGTTCGAGGAAGGCCGGCGCGACGGTGATGCCGGAGAGATCGATGTCCGAAAGATCGACCCAGGCGTCGGCATAGGTCGAGAGGTCGCCGTGCAGCGCTCCCACGACCCCGATCGTCCCCGAGCCGGCTTCGATCTCTGCCTCGAGGCGCGTGATGAAGGGGCCGGTCTCCTGCGGCTGGAAGTCGACGCCGCCGGGGAAGTTCGCGAGCACCTGCTCGCGCATCTTCTGCGTTTCCTCGATCGGCGCGGCCTGCGTCGACCAGAAGAGGATCTGGGCACTTGCGGTGCCGCTCATGAGCGCGAGCGCGAGCCCCGCTCCGGCGAGGATTTTCACGGTCTTCTTCATGTAGTCGTCCTCCCTTGGTTATTTCTAAGTTGATCGTCACGAACTCGGCGCCGGGCCGTGACTTGCCCGGGCGACGAAGGTAGGCCGCAGCAGCTTGCTGAGCGGCCTGGCGGGCTTGTTTTCAATGATCTCGACGAGCATCTGGCCGATCTCGCGTGCCGCCTGCTGGATGGAGGCGTCGAACGTCGTGAGCCCGGGCGGCGCATAGGCAGAAGCGAGGATGTTGTCGAAGCCCACCACCGAGAGATCGCGCGGAATGGAAAGCCCTGCCCGAGCCGCCTCATCCATCAGCGTCAGCGCGAGATCGTCGAAGAGCGCAATGAAGGCCGTCGGACGGTTCGGCGAGTGGAGCGCGCGATTGATCGCCTCGACGCGGGCGCCGCGATCGAAGCGCGGCGCGGTCACGACCTCGAGCGTCACCGACGGGTCGCCGCGGCGGGCTACGGCAGCGGCCAAACCGTCCTGCCGCAGGTGGCGGAAGGTCATCGGCTCCGAAATCGTCACCAGCGCGAAGCGCCGGTGCCCCAGATCGTAGAGCATATCGAAGGCCTCGCCGAAGGCGTGGGCGCCGTCGGTGTCGATCCAGCTGTAGCTGTCGAAATCGTCGAGAAGACGGCCATGGGCAACGAAGGGGACGCCCCGGCTCTGCAGATAAGCCAGGCGCTCGTCCGTCTCGCCGATGCGGGTGATGACGACGCCGTCCGCGCGACGGGATTCGACGAGATGGCGCAGCACCGAAAGCTCGGGCTCCCCCTCGGGCGCGGTCGCCAGAATGAGATGGTGGCCGCGCGACACGAGCCCCTCGCCGAGCCCCGTTATGAACTCGCCGAGGAAGAAGTCGACGAGGCTCGGTCCGCGAACCGGAACGACAAAGCCGACGAAACCGGAGCGGCCGGAGACCAGCGCCCGCGCAGCAGTATTCGGCACGTAGCCGTGGGCACGCGCCGCCTCCGCGACGCGTTCGCGGGTCCGCTGCGCGATGGCAGGATCGCCGGCAAGAGCTCGGGAAACAGTCGTGATGGAGACGTCGAGCCGGCGCGCCAGCTCCTTGAGGGTCTTTGCCCCGCGTCCCGACATCGTTCCTCCCAAAACGGCCGGTTTAACGTTTGCAACCAATTCTTCGATCGATTGCAAACGTTTTAAACGTACGGCCGCATTGAGGATACGTCAATAGCCGGGGCGGGCGGACGGCTCGCCGAAGCAACGCGAGATCGTTCCCGGTGCCTCCCGAGTTCGGCGGCGTGGTGCCGGCCGACCGCAAAGGAGCGGCATGCAATGGACGGAGGCGATCGGCGTCCTTCCATCGGGTCGGTACCGGTCACGCCTTGCCGGCGCCGATGTGCCGTCGAGGGCTCGCGCGCGGAACAGCCATCGCCGCGCCCGAAAAGACGTTGCAGCCGTCGAGCCCAACGACACGGTTTCGGCAATGATCGTCTTCGTGGTACCCATCGAAGGGCGCGGGGCCCCGGAAATCCCGGGCGCCGGCAAGGATTACCCGGGTTGAACCTCTATCTGCTTTTGCTGCATCTTGCCGGGGCCGTGACGCTGCTGCTCTGGGCAGTGCGCATGGTCCGAACCGGCGTCGAGCGCAGCCAGGAGCCGGTTCTCAGGCGGGTTCTTCGAGAGAGCAAGGGCGGCAGAATTCGCGCTGCCGCAATCGGCGCCGGGGTGGCCGTGCTGCTTCAATCCTCGACGGCAGTCGTCGTGCTCGCGGCCGGCTTCGCGGGGTCCGGCGCGCTCACCGTTGCGACCGGGCTTGCGCTCATGCTCGGTGCCGACCTCGGTTCGGCCATCGTCGTCCAGATCCTGTCGATCGATCTGAGCTGGCTGGTGCCGATCCTGCTAGTCGGCGGCGGGCTGCTCTTCTTCCAAAGTCCGAACCGCGAGTGGCGGCAAGGTGGCCGGATCCTGATCGGCGTCGCCCTCATCCTCATTTCGCTCTCGATGATAGCGGAAGCCACGGCGCCGCTGCGCGAGGCGGCATTCCTGCCTCTCATCGTCGGCTACCTCAGTGCCGACGTCGTGACGGCTTTCCTCATCGGCGCGGCATTCACGTGGCTCATTCATTCCTCCGTTGCCTCGATCCTGCTCGTTGCAACCTTCGCCGCCCACGGCCTCGTGCCGCTCGAACTCGGCGTCTCTCTCATGCTCGGTGCCAACCTCGGTGGCGGCATGATCGGGGTCGGGCTGACACGCCAGAGCTTCGTCGCGGCGCGCCGCATTGCCTTCGGCAACCTGATCTTCCGCGGCACCGGTGCCGCGCTGGCCCTTGCCGCCTTTCACCTGTTCGACCCGACTGTCGCCTGGGCCGGATCCGACGTGGCCC
>CAYRNE010000282.1:0-4389 GCA_964425245.1 uncultured Devosia sp. | reverse complement strand
CGAGCTCGGCTGCGGCGCGATCGACAAGGGCGCGAATCAGCCCAATGTCTTCGGCGACACGAAGAGCGCGGAAAGCGCCCGGCCTCATTTTTCGAGCGGCGCACCCGATGCGCTGATGCAGCGCGAGTTCCTGCGGGCCCATTTCGAGCACTGGGCCGATGCCACGGCCAACCCGGAAAGCAGCCTCTATGCGGGACGCATGGTCGAGCTTTCGCGCATCTATCCCTGGGCCTGGGATGCGCGGCCATTTCCCGCCTTTCCAGCGAGGCTCGAGGCCTGGAGCGACGGGGTAAACCACCCGACCGGCCACTGGCTCACCGGCCGGGCAGGCGTCGCGGCGAGCGACGAAATCGCACTTGCCGTTGCGGCCGATTACGGCATCGCCCTCGCGGGCGCGAAGGCGCGTCCGCCTCTGCTGCATGGTCTCGTCGTCGAGGGCGTCGTCTCATGCCGCGACGCGCTTGCTCCCGCGCTCGCGGTCGCGGGGCTCGACGTGCGGGACCGTGGCGACGGGCTATGGGTAGGACATGCCGCCGTGCGCACGACGCTTGCCCTCGCGACGGACGACATCGCCGAGGGCGAACGGCCGCTGGTTTGCCGCCGCAGGCCAGACCCCTCGGAGGCGACCGGAACGCTGGCGCTCGGGTTCTTCGACCGCGAGCGCGACTATCTCGCGGGCGGCGTCACCGCCATGCGTTTCGGCGGCGGCCGAGCGAGCAGCGAGCGTATGCCGCTCGTCCTCGATGTCGCCGGCGCGCGACGGGCAGCCGAGCGGCTGCTCTCGGAACGGTCAGTCGCCCGGGAACTGCTGGAACTCGAATTGCCGCCGTCGCTGGCGCACCTCGAAGCGGGCGACGTGATTGCGCTCGACGGACAGGGGGAGGAGCCGTTCGAGATCGCCGAAATCCGGGACCGGCTGACCCGGCGCATCTCGGCCCGTGCCCTTACGCCGGCGGTCGAGGCGGCGATCGTCGCAGACCTGCCGCGAACCGCGGCGACGGCGCTGCCGCCCGCACGTGCCTTGCCTGTCCTCGCCGCTGCGCACCTGCCGCCCGATCCGGCAGACCCCGTGAAATCGCTCCTGGCCCTCGCGGCGAGCGCAACGCCATGGCCGGGACGCGTGCTCGTGAACGACGAAGCGACCGGAGCGAGGATCGTCCGGCTCGACGAGGGCGCCGCGCTCGGCGAACTGACGAGTGCCCTGCCGACGGGGCCGGCCTGGGTCTGGGACCGGAACAACGTCATCGAGCTTCGCCTCTATGCCGGGCACCTGTCGGCAGCCACGGACGAAGCCGTGCTGGCCGGAACGAACCGGGTCGCGATTCTCGCCGACGCCGGCGGCTGGGAAGTCGTCGGCTTTGCCGAGGCGGAACTGATGGCGCCGGGGCAATACCGGCTTGCGCGGCTGCTGCGCGGGCAGGTGGGTACGCCGCCGGCCGATGCGGCAGCCGGGAGCCGGGTACTGGTGCTGGACTCTCGCGTCCAGCGCGTGGCGGTTCCGGCGGCGTGGGTCGGCTCCACGATCGGTCTGCGGGCCTATGCGGGCGCCGCCGATCCCACCGGCTCGGTCTTCGAGGCCGACCTGGCGCTTGCTCCGCTGCTGCCGCTGGCGCCGGTCCACCTCCACGCCGTCCGGCAAGCGGGGTCCGGCGACATCGCCTTCTCGTGGTTCCGGCGAAGCAGGGCCGACTCCGACAACTGGGCCACCGTTGACGCGCCGCTCGACCACGCGCCCGAGCGCTACCGGCTGACCGTGTTCGACGGGACGGAGCCCGTCCGTGTCATCGAAACGGAGTACCCCGCCGCAACCTACACAGCGGCCGAACAGGTCGCCGACTTCGGCGGATTGGCCGGAAGTTTCGGCTTTGCGGTCGCGCAGGTCAGCGCCTTCTACGGCGCGGGCCATGCCGCCACGGGAGACTTCGATGGCTAGGACCCTCGCCGAATGGCTGGCCGGCGCCACGCTGCGCTGGCGGCTGCGATCCCGCATCCGCGCGCCGCGGCCGGCCACCCGCAAATCGACTTTACCATCCTCCCACGCTCCAGAAAGGACGACGCCCGTGACGATTCCCTTCCTCGACGGCTACAAGACCTACCTCATTGCCGCGGCCATGGTGGTCGTGGGCCTCAGCCAGCTCCTCGGCGTCGACATCCCGAGCTTCGACGGCCGCTCGGCGGGCCAGCTGATCATGGAGGCCTTCGCCATCATCTTCCTGCGCCGCGGAATCAAGGGGATGAACGGCTAACCGACGCCACACAAACGACTTTTTCCGTTCATTCTCCGTTCATGGCAGGCCACCTATACGGGCGCCATGATGACGTTAACGAAAACCATGGCCGCCCTGGCCCTTGCACTGCCGCTTGCTCTGGCCTCGATCGAGGCCGCGCCGGCGCAGGACAACGACTGCGTCGGCGAGCGGATGGCCCAGCCGCTCGTCGAAGAGGGCTCGGTCCTCGGCATCGTCGAGGCGATGCGCCGGGAGGGCATCCAGAAGAGACCCACGAGCGTGCAGCTTTGCGACGTCGACGGTTCGCCCTACTGGCTCGTGAACCTGACCGACGAGTACGGAGAAGCCGAACGCAAGCGCTTGAACGCCCAAGTCAACTAGAAATACACTGAACGGGCTGAGACGGGCGTGCGCCGGCGGCGGCCGGAGCGACGCCGGCTGTTGTCGCGACAGGGCGGCAGAAGGGGAGACCGATGCGCATTCTGGTCGTTGAGGATGACACCAACCTAAACCGGCAGCTCAAGGACGCGCTGACCGAAGCTGGATATGCCGTCGACGTCGCCTTCGACGGCGAGGAAGGCCACTTCCTCGGCGACACGGAGCCGTACGACGCCGTGGTCCTGGACATTGGCCTGCCCCATATGGACGGGCTCAGCGTGCTCGAGGAATGGCGGCGCGCCGGGCGCACCATGCCGGTCCTGCTGCTCACCGCACGCGACCGCTGGAGCGACAAGGTGCAGGGCATCGACGCCGGCGCCGACGACTATGTCGCCAAGCCCTTCCATATGGAGGAAATCCTTGCGCGCCTGCGCGCCCTCGTGCGCCGTGCCGCCGGGCACTCCTCGAACGAGATTACCGCCGGGTCGGTACGGCTCGACGTCAAGGCCGGCAAGGTCACCGTCGACGGACATGCGGTCAAGCTCACCAGCCACGAGCTTCGCTTGCTGAGCTACCTCATGCACCACAAGGGCAAGGTCATCTCGCGCACCGAGTTGACCGAGCACCTCTACGATCAGGACTTCGACCGCGACAGCAACACCATCGAGGTTTTCGTCGGCCGCCTGCGCAAGAAGCTGCCGGAGGACTGCATTCAGACCGTCCGCGGGCTCGGCTACCAGATCCTCGAAGACTAGGCGGCCCGGATGGCCGCCACGAGGAGCACCGGCCAGCGCATTACCGAGTGGCTCCAGGCCCGGCTGCCGGCGCTCGGCGGCATCTGGCCGCGCGCCAAGGCAGTGCTCTGGAGCCGCTCGATTGCCGTGCGGCTCTTCTGGATGTCGGCGGCCTGGCTGATCGTCGCCCTGGTCGCGACGGCGATCCTGCTCACCGAACTCTATTCCCGCGCCCTCGACACGAGCCTCACCGAGACGCTCGAGTTCCACGTCGAGACGCTGGTCGATCGTGCGCTGACCTCGGAAGACGCGGGAAGCGGCGAAGTACGCCTCGGCGATCCGCGCTTCGACCGCACGGCTTCGGGCTGGTACTGGATCATCCGCGACGAGCACGGCGCCCTCGTCAATTTCTCGACCTCGGTCGTCGGCATCGTGCTGCCGGAGCTGACCGAGCCTTACGACGCGACCAATACGCGCCTCGCCGTCGTCAGCGATCCCTTCCGCACACAGATTCGCGTGATCGAGCGGGCCGTTACGGTGAACGGCGTTCCCTACCGGATCATGGTCACCGGCAGCCTCGATGAAATCCTCGAACTGGTCGACGACTTCCGCGGCCAGACGCTCATCGTGCTGCTCGCCGTGGCAGTCATGCTCGCGATCATGAGCTTCATCGTCGCGCGGCTTGCCATGCGTCCACTGCGCCGCCTCGGCAAGGCGATCGAGGCGGTTCGAGAGGGCGAGGCGGAGAACGTCTCCAGCGACTATCCGATCGAGGTCGAGCCGATCGCCTCCGAGGTCAACGAGTTGCTGCGGCACAACACCGAGGTCATCGAGCGGGCAAAGAGCCAGGTCGGCAACCTCGCTCACGGCCTCAAGACACCGATCGCCGTGCTCAGGAACGAGGCCACGGCGGACCGCGACAATCCGCTGTCGCGCGTCGTGCTCTCCGAATCGGAGAAGATGCAGCAGCTGGTCACGACCTATCTCGACCGCGCGCGCATCGCGGCGCGGAGCGCCGTCGTCGGCAAGAAGGCGGACGCCATCCATGT
>CAYRNE010000281.1:0-4389 GCA_964425245.1 uncultured Devosia sp. | reverse complement strand
GAATCGTGAGCGTCGCGTAGATCACCACCGGCCCGGTCAGGTTCGGCACGATGTGCCGCATGATGATGGTGAGCGGCCGCGCCCCGCCGGCGCGTGCCGCCTCGATGAATTCCTTCTCCTTGAGGCTCAGCGTCTGCCCGCGGACGATGCGCGCCATGGTCAGCCACTCGATAGCCCCGATGCCGACGAAGAGGAGCACCGGATTGCGGCCGAACATGACGACGAGGATGATGACGAAGAGGATGTAGGGCAGCGCGTACATGATGTCGACGAAGCGCATCATGATGGCGTCGACCCGCCCGCCGAGATAGCCGGCTACCGCGCCGTAGGTGATGCCGATGAAGACAGAGACCACGGTCGCGACCGCGGCGACGATCAGCGACATCTGCGTCCCCTGCAGCAGCCGCGCGAGCATGTCGCGCCCGTTCTGATCGGTGCCGAGATAGTGGCCCTTCTCGAAATCGGGCGGCTTGCGGATCGCCGTCCAGTCGACCTCGGAGTAGCTCCAGGGGATGACGTAAGGTCCGACGAAGGCGACGATGATGATCGCAACGAGAACGAAAATCGAGACCAGCGCCGCTTTGTTGCGGGTCAGCCGTCTGAGCGCGTCCTGCGTGAGCGAGCGCCCCTTGGGCGCCTCGTTCGCGAGCGCATTGGCGTAATCGGTGAGGACGGCGTCTTTACCCGTGAAGCCGGCCATCAGCGGTACCTCACGCGCGGATCGAGCCAGGCATAGACGAGGTCGACGAGGAGGTTCATCACGAGGATGATGAACATGTAAAGGATGGTTGTCCCGAGCACGACGCCATAGTCGCGGTTGAGCGCGGCGGTGACGAAGTACTTGCCGATCCCGGGCAGGCTGAAGACCTGCTCGACGACGAGCGATCCGGTCAGCAGAAACGAAAGCCCGGGGCCGAGATAGGAGACGACCGGAATGAGCGCCGGCTTGATGGCGTGGCGGGCGAGCACCAGCCGCTGTCCGATTCCCTTGGCCCGCGCCGTGCGCACGAAGTTCGACCCCAGGACCTCGATCATCGAGCCGCGCATCAGCCGCGCGATGCGGGCCGCGTGCGGCCAGGCCAGCACCGTGACCGGCATGACGAGGTGCATCCACGAGCCGGGCTGGTAACCGCCCGCTGGGAACCAGTCGAGATAGACCCCGACGTAGAGCTGCAGCAGCGCTGCCATGAGGAAGTTCGGGACGATCACGCCGATGATGACGACGAAGACCAGCACGTAATCGGGCAGCTTGTTCTGATAGACGGCCGCCGCTGTGCCGGCGAGAATGCCGATCGCCGTCGCGATGACGAAGGCGATGAACGCCAGCATGAAGGTGAACGGCAGACCGATGGCGATCAGTTGCGCCACCGTGAATCCCTCGACCACCATCGAGGGGCCCAGGTCTCCCTGCAGCAGCCGCCACATGTAGATGAAGTACTGGTTGATCAGCGGCTGATCGAGATTGTAGTGCGCGCGCAGGTTCTGCAGCACCAGGGGCGGCAGCGCGCGCTCGCCGTCGAACGGGCCACCCGGGGCGAGCCGCAGGATGAAGAAGCATGCGGTCGCGGCGATCAGGGCAATCGGTATCGCAGATAGCACCCGCCGCGAGGCATAACGGAGCATTGTCGGTCTGGCCTTTTCCGGGTCCGGGCCTGCGGCGATTGCGGGGCCCGCCGTAAACGAGATCGTGGGGCTGCGAGAGCCCCACGATCAAGCTGCAGCGCTAGTCCTCCGACTTGGTGAGCCAGCGCGTGCGGTGGATGTCCTTGGTGTTGTCCTCGAAGCCCGTGATGGACGGCGAGACGACGTTCTTGGACACATACCAGTAGATCGGAATGGCGGCGAACTCGTCCATGGCGATCTTTTCGGCCTGACCGAGGAGCTGGGCGCGGGCCGCAAGGTCCTGCTCGGCCGCAGCCTGATCGAGCAGGTTGTCGAACTCTTCGTTCGAATAGCGGCCGTAGTTGTTGCCCCAGTTCATCTGGTCGCCCTGCATCACGCCGGTCTTGAGCAGATCGAGCGTGTTGACGGGGTCGTTGTAGTCGAGCAGCCAGCCGGCGCGGCCGACCTGGAAGTCGCCGACGCGCAGCGCGTCGTAGTGCACGGCGACTTCGGAGTTGAACAGCTCGATATTGACGCCGAGCGGCTCCCACATGGCGGCAATCGCGACCGCGATGCGCTGGTGGTTATCGTTGGTGTTGTAGCGCAGCTGGAGGTTCAGCGGATTGTCGGGACCGTAGCCGGCCTCGGTCATCAGCTGCTTCGCACGCTCGACGCGCTCCTCGTAGGACATTGCAGCCCACTCGGGCATGTAGGTCTCGACGCCCTCGTAGTTGCCCGTGCCCGGCGGGACCCAGCCATAGGCCGGCAGTTCGCCGGTGCCCAGGATTTCGGGACCGATGACGTCGCGCAACACCGAAATGGACAGCGCCTCACGGATCCGGATGTCGTTCAGCGGCTCGGTTTCCTGGTTCATCACATAGTAGTAGATGCCCAGGAACGGCTCGACATGCGCCTGGCCCGGCAGGTTTTCCTGCATCCAGGCGTACTGGTCGGCGGGGAAATCCGTCAGGATGTCGAATTCGCCGGCGCGATAGCGGTTGAGCGCCGCCGCCTGATCCTCGAGCACGTGATAGTAGACCTCATCGATCTGCACGTTCTCGGCGTCGTAATACATGTCGTTCTTGACGGAACGGACGTAGGAGCCGGGAACCCATTCGACGACCTTGTACGGGCCGTTGGCAACGATGTTCTCGACATTGGTCCAAGCATCGCCGAGTTCCTCGACCAGATGCTTGGGCACCGGGTAGGCGGTGTAGTGCATCAGCGCGTCGAGGAAGAATGGGGTCGGCTGCTCGAGCGTGATTTCGAGCGTCTTGTCGTCGATAGCCTTGACGCCGAGCTGGCTGAAATCGGTGATCTCGCCCGAGTTGATCGCCTCGGCATTCTTGATCGGATACTGGAGGTAGGCGTAGTCGGAGGCCGTTGCCGGGTCCATGATGCGCTGGAACGCAAAGACGAAGTCGTGCGCCGTAACGGGCGTGCCGTCGGTCCACTGGATGTCGTCACGCAGGTGGAACGTGTAGACCGTGCCGTCGTCCGAAATCTCCCAGCTCTCGGCCTGGCCCGGGATCGGCTTGGCGAACGGGTCTTCGGTCACGAGGCCTTCGATGTAATCGCCCACGACGCGGTTTTCCCAGTCGCCCGAGACCTTGTGCGGGTCGAGGGAACCGGGGTCGCCGCCGTTATGCAGCTGCAGGGTGACCGCATGGGCCGTGACGGGCATAAGGGCAATCGCCGCCGCTACCGCCACCCCCCTCAGGAGTTGCGTGATTTTCATTCTTGGCCATCTCCTCGTTGACGTTTCCCGACGTCCCGGGTGCTGAGGCCCGGGTTTTGCATGTGTGCCGGCGATTTTTTGACCCGCCGGTCAAGGAAATGCATTCCTAGACCGGGTGAACGCAACTGACAATCAAAAACATGACGCAAACGTCAACCGCTGTGCCGAAACGGCGGCAATCGTAGAAAAGCAATCCTTGCGGTGGCCACGGAATAGTCACGCTTTGCCGGCCGTCGCGGCGCTCAGAAGCCGAGAACGCCTGTCTGCTGCAGCACGACGAGCAGCAACGAAACGCCGACGATTGCCCCCCATGCAGCCCACGAAAGCCACGATCCCGGCGGCTTTTGCGGACTGCCGCCCCCATCGGACCGCGGGGCCGGCTTTGCCGGCTTCTTCTCGGGGCGGCGGAAGCGGACGACGTTGTCGTTGTCCGCCATTTATGCCGCCGCCCGCTCGACGAGTGCCGTGACACCCATGCCGCCGGCAGTGCAGACGGAAATGAGCGCCCGCTGCTTGTCTTCGGTGTGGAGCATTTTTGCGGTCATCCCGAGGATACGGGCGCCGGTCGCCGCGAACGGATGCCCATAGGCGAGGCTCGAGCCCTTGACGTTGATCTTCGCCCGGTCGATCTCGCCCATCGGCGTGTCGCGGCCGAGCACGTCCTTGTTGTAGTTCGGATCCTCGAATGCCTTGAGGGTACACAGAACCTGGGCCGCGAAGGCCTCGTGGAACTCGAAGAGGTCGATATCCGCAAAGGTGAGGTTCGAGCGCCGCAGCATCTCCGAGACGGCGATGGTCGGGGCCATGAGGAGCCCGTCGCCATGCGCGAAGTCGTTGGCCGCGACCTGCCCCAGCGTCAGGTAGGCGAGGACCGGCAGCCCCCGGGCCTTCGCCCAGTCCTCGCTCGCGAGCAACACCGCCGCGGCGCCGTCGGTGAGCGGCGTGGAGTTGGCGGCGGTCAGCGTGCCCTTGCCCGAGGTCTTGTCGAAGGCCGGCTTCATCGTCGCCATCTTCTCGAGGCTCGTATCGGGGCGGACGTTGTTGTCCTT
>CAYRNE010000280.1:3355-4391 GCA_964425245.1 uncultured Devosia sp. | reverse complement strand
CGCGGTCAAAGGCGAAGCGGGCCAGCTCTTCTGCGTGGGCGAGGTTGGACATCGTCGCTGCCCGCACCGCTGCGCCGATGATCAACTCAAAGTCGGGCTCCAGGTCGCTGCAGATCATGAACTGGGCCATCCGGATCTTGCCGCGAACGTCGGGCAACTGGCCGATATGCGCGCGAAGGTCGGTCCGGATTTCTGGCTGATGTACGACTGCTACATGGCGCTCGATCAAGATTATGCCCTGCGCTTCGCCCGCGCCGCGCGCGACCACGGGCTCAAATGGATCGAGGAGCCTTTGCCGCCCGACGACTATTGGGGCTACCGGGACCTGCGGCGCGCCCTCGACGGAGCGCCGTGGGTGACGACCGGCGAGCACGAGGCGACGCGCTGGGGCTTCCGGCTGCTGATCGAGTTCGGCTGCTGCGACTTCATTCAGCCCGACATCACCTGGTGCGGAGGACTCACCGAGCTCCGCAGGATCGCCGACATGGCGGACAAGGCCGGGATGGCGGTCGTTCCCCACGGCTCCTCCGTCTACAGCTATCACTTCGTAACGACGCGCCTGAACAGCCCGTTCTCCGAATTTCTCATGATGTCGCCAAAGGCCGACACGGTCGTGCCGATGTTCAGCCCGCTCCTCGAGGGCGAGCCGACACCCGTCGATGGGAAGCTCGAGGTTCCCGACACTCCCGGTTTCGGCGTTCAACTGAATCCCCGGCTCGACTATGCCCGTCCCCATGCGCGATAGAGAACCGGACTCGGCAGCGACCGTACACGTGATGCGGCCGGACGGTGCCCGCGCCGATCCGGCCATGGGGCGCTGAGCCCGGCCGCGGCGAGGCACCCTCGATCGGAGCGAGCGCCGAAATTCCTCGACGTTGATCGGGCGGCTCCGAGGCCGCCGTAACGGTCCACGGCGAGGGCACTTGATCCAAGGGAATGGGAGCCGCGCGCCGCCTGTACGTGCGTCACGGGCGGCGAGCGCGCTGGCCGACCCAAGGTCTTGCTGGCGAGCGACCGAACGTTCTCACATACGAAA
>CAYRNE010000280.1:0-3345 GCA_964425245.1 uncultured Devosia sp. | reverse complement strand
CGCCGTACCGGTCCACGGCGACGGGGCACTTAATTCAAGGGAGCAGGAGCCTCGCGCCGTCTGTACGTACGTCACGGGCGGCAGGTGAGCGCGGCTGGCCGACCCAAGGTCTTGCTGGCGAGCGACCGAACGTTCTCACATACGAAATCATGAGTTGATATTTGATATTTCTGGTCGTAGCCTTTCCCGGGGAGCCAGAAATGAGGAGGAAATAATGGCCACCAAGACGCCGCTCGCTATCAGCCGGCGAGACCTGATGCGGCTGTCGGGCGCGGGAGCCGCCGCGACCGGCCTCGCCATGCTGGGCCTTCCCGCCCTCGGGCAGGAGAAGAAGCGCATCGCGATCGGCCATCCGGACCGGGCCGCCGATTTCTACCAGGGCTTCATGAACGCCGCCCTCGAAGAGGCCGAAAAGCTTGGCTACGAGGTGCTGCAGAGCTTCTCCGGCATGGATCCGCAAAAGCAGCTCGCCGAGCTCAACACCTGGCTGGCCTCGGACATCGACGCTCTCATCGTTCTCGCGCTCGACGCGAATGCCATGGGGCCTGTCGTATCCCGATGCCACGAGCAGGGGGTACTGTTCGTCTCCTACGCCAACCGGATCGACGGCGAAGACGGCTTCATCAAGTGGGCCGACCGCGATGCCGGCGCGATGCTGGGCGCCCACGCCGCGCAGCACATCAAGGCGAACCTCGGCAGCGCTCCTGAAATCGGGCTGCTGACGGCGACCAATATCCAGGTCGTGACCGATCGCATCGAATCGACGCGCGAGGCGATCCTCGCCGAGGTGCCGGATGCGACGTTCTTCGAGGCAATTGCGCTCAACGCGCCCGACGGCCTCAAGGCGACCCAGTCGCTGCTTCAGGCACACCCCGAGATGAAGGTCATCATCTGCTGCACCGACGACGGTGCGCTCGGGGCACGTTCGGCCTATCAGAACAGCGGCCTGGGAGCGGAGAACCTGCTCATCGCTGGTTTCGACGGCGCCAAGCAGAACCTCGAACTGATCAAGGCCAAAGACCCATACCTGCAGGTCACGATGGCGCTCGACATCGGCGACATCGGCAGGCGGGTGATCGACATTCCGCATCAGTTGTGGAACGGCGGGCCGGAATCGGAGACGCATGTGCTGCAACAGTACAAGCTGGTAACGCAGGACACCGACGCCGCAACGATAGACGGCATTCTCAGCGTCTATTCCTGACCGGTCGCGGGTGGTGCCGGCGGCGCCTGAGCGCCGCCGGAGGGGGGCGGCTCCATGACACGTCAGCACATCATGACCTGGGCCCAGCGCAACGGCATGTTCTTTGCGCTCCTGCTGCTCATCGCCCTGTTCTCGGTGATGAGCAGCAGATTCCTGACGGTCCCCAATGTCACCGTCATCCTGCTGCAGGACGCCGTCATCGGGCTCATTGCAGTACCCGGCGCCATGCTGATCCTTTGCGGCTTCGTCGATCTCTCGGTGGGTTCGATCGCCGTGCTCGGCGCCGTCGCCTTCGGCCAGGCCATGGAGGCAGGTTTCGGGCTGCCGGTTTCGCTGCTCATCGGGCTCGGGGTCGGCACCGCCTGGGGCGCGCTGAACGGCTACCTGATCGCGATCCTGGGGCTGTCCCCGATCATCATCACGCTGGGTGGGCTCGCGGGCGCCCGTGGCATGGCCGAATTGCTGACGCAGGGCTTTTCGACCTACGGCTACGGCCCGGTCTTCGCCCAGCTCGGTAACGGCAAGCTGCTCGGCGTTCCAGTGCCGATCATCCTGTTTACCGTCGTCTTTCTCGTCGGCCTGCACCTCTGGTATCGCGCGCCGCTCGGCCGACACATGATTGCGATCGGCGGGGCGAGGGACACGGCCGCCGAACTGGGCATCCGGGTCAAGGCGATTCCGTTTTGGCTCTACGTCGCTTCCGGCTTCGCGTCGGCGCTGGGCGGACTCATCATTGCCTCGCAACTCGACGGCGCTGCGGTGACGATCGGCACCGGCATGGAACTCGAGGTGCTGACTGCCATCCTGCTCGGCGGCGTATCGTTCACCGGCGGCCGGGGCTCGCTCTTCGGCGTCCTGTTCGGGCTGCTGTTTGTCGGCGTGCTCGCCAACGGCCTGATCCAGGTGAACGTCAGCCCCTATTTCGAGCAGGTGGCGATCGGTCTGGCGCTCGGCGGCGCCGCCGGCCTCGACATGCTCTACCAGCGGCTCGAGCGGCTTCGGGTCCCGGTCGAGAATGATCCCGAGACCGGCGACACCGCTGCCCGGCCCGCGGGAGGTCCGACGTGACGGACGCTGCGCCCGTGCTCGAGCTTCGCGCACTCAGCAAGTCGTTCGGCCCGGTGCATGCCGTTCGCGCGGTCAGTCTCGGCGTTCATCCAGGCGAGGTTGTCGGGCTTGTGGGCGACAACGGCGCCGGCAAGAGCACCCTCACCCGAATGATCGCCGGAACCATCAAGCCGGATAGCGGTGAGATCGTCGTCGGCGGGGTGCCGCAGAGCTTCGAGACGGCTCAGGATGCGCGCCGCGCCGGCGTCGAAACCGTCTTCCAGACGCTCGCTCTCGTGCCGGGCCTCGATATCGCCGAGAACATCTTTCTCGGTCGTGAGGTGATCGGATCGGATCCGATCTCGCGCGCGACCCGTGCCATGGACACCACCGCCATGCGCCGCATGGTCGAGCAGGGATACGAGCGCTTCGGGCTCAACCTGCCGGACCTCCGCACCAAGGTGGCGGCGCTCTCGGGCGGCCAGCGGCAGGTTGTCGCCATTGCCCGGGCTGTCCTCTGGGGCAGCCGGATCGTGGTCCTCGACGAGCCGACGGCCGCGCTCGGCGTACGGCAGACCGAGCTGGTGCTGAGTTTCATCGAACAGCTGCGCAGCCATGCCGTCGCGGTCATCTTCATCAGCCACAACATGCAGCACGTCGTGCGCGTCGCCGACCGCGTGTGCGTCCTGCGGCTCGGCCGCAAGGTGTTCGACGGACCGACTTCCAGCCTCACCGGCACAGATCTTGTCGCGCTGATGACCGGGGCCGCCACCGCCGTTCCTCAGGCTGCCCCTGCCGCGGGTATCTAGTATCTCCCATCACGGGGCAGCTGGGGCCAGCGTGCCGGCGCGGCCGCCCGGCTTCCGTGCAGCCTGGCCGAAGGGGTTATTGCGCAATTGCTACTTCCCCCGACAGTCGAACGAGCTTGAAGTCAGAGACGCGTATCTGCAGCTCGATCCGCCACGTGCCCGCAATTGGCATCTGCAACGGGGAAGCCACCCACCTGTCGTCGGGGGAAAGCGTCGCGACTGTCTTGACCGGCTCGATGCCGAGCGTCGGCTGGCTGAGCGTCACGACCAATCCCTTGGCCGCCA
>CAYRNE010000279.1:0-4394 GCA_964425245.1 uncultured Devosia sp. | reverse complement strand
AAGGGTAGCCAGGAAGGACTGATCGCGGCGGAAACCGGTGACAATGCCGTGGTGCCTGCGGCCATGATTCCGACACTCACGCTTGCCCTGCCGGGCTCGGCCGCCGCGGCGGTGCTGATCGCCGCCATGCTGATCCATGGCGTGCGGCCGGGCCCGATGCTGATGCAGGAGAATGCCGCCTTCTTCTATCAGGTCGTCGCCATGCTGCTGCTCGCGACGCTCGCCAACCTCGTCTACGGGCTGTCGCTGACCAAGCTCTTCATCAAGGTGCTCCTCGTTCCGCGCGAGCGGCTCATGGCGGTGATCGCCGTCCTTTGCGTTGTCGGTTCGTTCGCCATTACGCAGCGGATGTTCGACGTTTACGTCATGCTGTTCTTCGGCGTCATCGGCTTCATCTTGCGCGAGATGAAGTACCCGATGGCACCACTCGTTCTGGGAATCGTCCTCGGCGACCTACTCGACCTCAACCTAAGGCGCGGGTTATTGTTGACCCAGGGGGACCCGACTCCATTTTTTACGCGCCCGATCAGCATGGTGCTCTGGATCACCATTCTGGCGAGCATCCTGATCAGCATTCCAGCGGTGAACCGGCGTGTCCGAAGCATCTTCAACATTGGCAGAGCGCGTGCGCGGGACGCGGGCTGACGCCGCCGAGGTCCAGAAACGGACGCGCAACGCCGAACGCACCAAGGCCGAGATCCTGCGCGCCGCCCGCGACGAGTTCTCGGAAGAAGGGTTCAACGGCGCGCGGGTCGATTCGATCGCCGCCCGCGCCAAGGCCAACAAGCGACTGCTCTACCACTACTTCGGCAACAAGGAAGCGCTCTACGAAGCGGTGCTGCTCGATGCCTACCAGGAAATCCGGCGGGGCGAGCGCGAGCTATCGCTGAGCCAGCACCACCCCGTCGAGGCCATGGACCGGCTCGTCCGCTTCACGTTCCGGCACTTCCTAGCCAATCCGTGGTTTCCGCGCCTGCTCGCCGTGGAGAACCTGCAGAATGCCCGCTTTCTCAAGCGCATCAAGGACATTCCGGCGCTGCATTCACCGCTCGTCGCCGAGCTCAGGCAGATTCTCGAGCGCGGCCACGGGCTCGGCGTCTTCCGCACCGACGTCGACCCCATGCAGCTCTACATCTCGATCGCGGGGCTGGGCTATTTCTATGTCTCGAACATGAAGACGCTCTCGGTCATCTTCGGGCGGGACTTCAGCCAGTTCGCGCTGATCCAGGAGCGCGAGGCGCAGGCGGTGCAGATGGTGCTCGACTACCTTCGCTCCGGGGTCTGAGGGGCGGGCGCGCATGCCCCGTTTTCCGATCAATCCATGGCGGCCCGAAGCGGCCGCCATACCGAAGGCCTGAGCCACCCAATGAAATATGCAATCGTCGGCGCCGGAGCGCGCCATCAGATGTTCCGCAGGGCAATCACCGAAACCTACGCCGCAAAGAGCGCGCTCGTCGCGCTGTGCGATACCAACGAGAAGCGGCTCGCGCTTTCCGTCGGCAGGACCCCGCCCCAGCCGGGCAACGGCATCGCGACCTATCACGCCGAGGAGTTCGACCTGATGCTGGTGGAACAGCGGCCCGACACCGTGGTCGTCACCGTGCCCGACTATCTCCATCATGAATACATTGTTCGCGCCCTGCGGGCCGGCAGCGACGTGATGACCGAAAAGCCGATGACGGTCGATCTCGGCAAGCTGAAAGAGGTGCTGGATGCGCAGCGCGAGACCGGGCGCCGCGTCACGGTCACCTTCAACTACCGCTATACGCCGGCCCGCACGCAGCTCAAGGACCTGCTGATGGACGGCGCCATCGGCGAGCTCCAGGCGGTCGATTTCCGCTGGTACCTCGACCGGGTGCACGGTGCCGACTATTTCCGGCGCTGGCACCGCTACAAGGAAAAGTCCGGGGGCCTCCTCGTCCACAAGTCGACGCATCATTTCGATCTGATGAACTGGTGGGTCGCATCGACCCCGAAGACCGTCGCCGCCAACGGCAAGCGCGTGTTCTATACGCCCGACATGGCGGAGCATCTCGGCCTCTCCGCCCATGGCCCGCGCTGCCACGGCTGCCCCGTCTTCGACAGGTGCGGCTACCGGCTCGATCTCGAGGCGGACGCCGCGCTCAAGGCACTCTACCTCGAGGCGGAGGATGACGACGGCTATCTCCGCGACCGCTGCGTCTTCGATGCCGACATCACGATCGAGGACACGATGCAGGTCCAGGTCCGCTATGCCAACGACGTGCTGCTCAACTACACGCTCTGCGCCTATTCGCCCTGGGAAGGGCTCGAGATCTGCTTTCATGGGACGAAGGGTGAGCTCCGGCACAAGCATATCGAGGTTCACGGGGTCTTCGGCGGCGTGCGCGAGCGGGCCCGGGACGCCATGACGACGACGCTGCATCTTCATGGCGAGTCGCCCAGGGACCTGCCGGTCTGGCCGGGCGAGGGCGACCATGGCGGCGCCGACCCCGTGATGCTCGGCTATCTTTTCGATCCCGAAGGGCGGGAACCGGACAAATACCGGCGTGCCTCCTCGCACCGCGAAGGGGCGTGGTCGATCATCACCGGCATCGCCGCCAACCAGTCGATCGCCGGCGGCGGCCGGGTCGACGTCGACGCCATGCTGGAGGAGGCCGGGATCGTTCTGCCGCGCTGAGCCGCGAGCTCGTCGCGGGGGCGCGGCAACGCTTGACAGCGAAGTCGCGCTGACCGAAGGTTGTAACCAATTGGTTATTTAGCGCGCACAGAACGCGCACGAATTCGTCCGGAACATCCGGGCGGTTGTACCCGGACCAGCCGGGTAGCCAACGGGAGGGAAAACCGATGACTCTTCGTCTACGTAGACGGCAGTTCCTGATGGGAAGCTCGGCCCTGCTTGCGGCCGGGGCGATGAGCCCCGCGCTCGCCCAGCAGACCGCCTTGCGGCTTTACTGGTGGGGTGGCCAGACGCGTGCCGACCGCACGCTCGCGGTGGCCGACATGTTCGCCGAGACCCGGGGCGTCCCCGTTCCGACGGGCGAGTTCGGCTCGTTCCAGGATCACTGGCCCAAGCTCGCGACGATGGTCGCCGGCGGCAATGCGCCCGACGTCTATCAGATGGATTACCGGTTTATCGTGGAATATGCCTCGCGCGGCGCCACCCAGGCCCTGGACGAGTTTGTGGAGAGCGGCATCCTCAAGCTCGACGATTTCGACGAGGACCAGATTGAAGGCGGCCGCGTCAACGGCGAGCTCCATGGCATCAGCCTCGGCGCCAACTCGGTTGCCGCGATCTACAGCCAGACGGCCTTCGATGAGGTCGGCATCGAGCCGCCCAAGCTCGGCTGGAGTTTCGAGGAGGTGCCGGAAATCGGCGAAGCCTTCCTTTCCGCCAACATCCGGGGCGGCATGAAATTCATGGCGGACGGATCGTACAACGAGCCCTCGCTCGACAACTGGATCCGCCAGCGCGGCAAGCCGCTCTACACGCCGGAGGGCAAGCTGGGCCCGGACGTCGACGACATGGTGGACTGGTTCCGCATGTGGAACGGATTCCGCGAGAAGGGCTACATCGTCGCCGCCGAGGACCAGGCGCTGGACATCGATACGCCCGAGACCAGCATGCCGGCGCTCAACAAGGCGGCGCTCATGTGGTCGAACTCCAACCAGCTCGTCGTTCACCAGTCGGTGAATCCCGACAAGATGGGCATGACCAACTACCCGCGTATCGCTCCCGGCGTCGGCGGCGGGCATTACCGCAAACCCTCGATGTTCTGGTCCATGGCATCAACCTCGGCGCAGAAGGAGCAGGCGGCGGACTTCATCAGCTTCTTCGTCAACGACGTCGAGGCGGGCAAGGTCCTGCAGGTCGAACGCGGCATTCCCTGCTCCGCGGCGGTGCGCGAGGCGATCACGCCGCTGCTCGACGAGCAGAACCAGATTTCGCTCAACTTCGTCGCCAACCTCGGCGACCTGCTCGGCCCGCTTCCGGCGTCTCCGCCGAACGCGGCCGGCGAGATCGACCAGTCGCTGCTCGAAGTGGTGGGCGAGGAAGTCAGCTTCGGCGCGCGTACGCCCGAAGATGCCGCCAAGTTCTTCGTCGAGGAGGCCAACGCCATCCTCGAGCGCGCGGCGAACGCGTAAGACCCGATGACTGCGCGCGCGGAAACGGCAGGAGCGGCCGGGCGCGCAGCGGGCACCTCCCTGTGGTCGAGGGCGTGGCAGAACCACGCCCCCGGCTATCTATTTCTTCTGCCCTGGTTCATCGGCTTCTTCGGGCTGACCATCGGGCCGATCCTTACCTCGTTCTACCTGAGCTTCACCGACTTCGACCTGCTGACGCCGGCCAACTGGATCGGCACGGCGAACTACGAGCGCATGTTCACGAACGACCGCAATTTCGCGGCCTCGAT
>CAYRNE010000278.1:0-4408 GCA_964425245.1 uncultured Devosia sp. | reverse complement strand
CGCTCGAGCTTCTGTCTGAAATACTCCCGCTGGCGCGGATTCATGAACGGCTCATCGTCTGTGGGCCGGTAGTCAAGCGTATCGGCAGATGACATTCCGTGACTCGGTTCACACGCCCCTACATTGCGGGCCTTATAGTTGCCGGGCCGCACACGGGCAAGCAGTGAAAATTGTGCTGATCGAGTTGTGAGCGGCGGCATGCCGGGTCCCCCGGGCGGCGCGACTCAGAGGCGGGGAAACCGCCCGCGCTTGGCCAGCTCGACACGCACCCTCAGCTCGATCTCGTCGAGGACCGAATCGAGGTTCGTTTCGGTCCGCTCGCGTGCCTGTCCGATCAGCGCCATGAGCTGGTTCAGGTGCCCCTCGCCGACCCGGCCGGCGAGGAGGTCTGTCTTGAGGGCATCGAGTGCGTCGAGTAGCGAGCGGCCGCGTCGCAGTTCACGGCGCCGGCGCTCCAGCGGGCCATCGACCGATTGCAGGGCGAGGAGCGCATCGAGCGGCGCTGCAGGCGCAGGGCCATAGACCGTGCCGCCTCCCTGCGCGGGCATGCCCTCCTCGACATGGAAGACCGAGCTCGCCGTGCTGCGGCGCGCGCCGCGCGGTCCATTCGCTCCGCCCACTTTGAGGTTGTTGTCGATCCGCACCGGATTCGTCCTCCGAGCCGGTCGGCAAATTCTGCCCCGATCCGTTAACAAGCCATTAACCGCCCGGCAAAAGCTGCAGCCTGGGCCGGTCGAGTGTTCCGGCTCACCGGGATTCATCGCGGTCCTGCAATGGCTTACCGAGATTCAGCCCGATTGGCACGGTTCTCGCACCGGGGTGCCCGACACCGGTTCGTGGGGACGGACCGACCATCGGGGAACAGACATGGTCAACCGGATACTGGCGCGGCTCCTCGCCGGCATTCTGACAGCAGCGATGACGCTGGCGCCGACAGCGAATGCGCAGGGTGCCGCAGCGCGCATCAAGGACATCGTCGACATCGAGGGCGTTCGAGACAACCAGCTCGTCGGCTATGGGCTCGTCGTCGGGCTCAATGGCACCGGCGACAGCCTCAACAACGCGCCCTTCACGCGCCAGAGCCTGCAGGCGATGCTCGAGCGGCTGGGCGTCAATACGCGTGGCGAGAACATGCGTACCGCCAACGTCGCTGCGGTCATGGTGACGGCCAACCTCCCGGCTTTCGCGACGCAGGGCTCGCGCATCGACGTCAACGTTTCGGCGCTCGGCGATGCCGAGAGCCTGCAGGGCGGCACCCTGCTGGTAACGCCGCTGCTCGGCGCGGACGGCGAAGTCTATGCCATCGCCCAGGGCGCGGTGCTGATCAATGGTTTCAGTGCCGAAGGCGATGCCGCTTCGATCGTTTCGGGCGTGCCGACCACGGGCCGTATCTCCAGCGGCGGCCTCATCGAACGCGAGATCGGCTTCGTGCTCGGCGCCCAACGCACGCTGCGGCTCGCGCTGCGCAACCCGGACCTCACGACCTCACGGCGCATCGCGCTCGCCATCAACGACTTCATCGGCGTTCCGTGCGCGACGCCCGAGGATCCTGCCACGGTGCGGATCCACCTGCCCTACAGGTTCAACGGCAACATCGTCGACCTGCTCACCGACATCGAACAGCTCGTCGTGGAGACCGATCAGCCTGCCAAGATCATCATCGACGAAAATTCGGGCATCATCGTCATGGGCAGCGACGTCCGTGTTTCGACGGTCGCCGTCGCGCAGTCGAACCTCACAGTCACGATCAGTGAGAGCCCGCAGGTCTCCCAACCCAACCCGTTGAGCCTGGGCGAGACGGTCGAGTTGCCCCGTACCGATCTCGAGGTTTCAACGCGCGAGAGCAACCTCGCCGTGGTTCCCGAGTCGGTGACGCTGCAGCAGCTCGTCGATGGTCTCAACGCGCTCGGCATCAGCCCGCGCGATCTCATCGCGATCCTGCAGGCGATCAAGGCGGCCGGCGCTCTCCAGGCCGAGATCGAGGTGCTGTGATGGCGAGCATTGCGGCACCCGCCGATACACCCCGCGATCCCGGTACCTATGCGCACGTCCGCCGCCAGGCGGTCGAGCTCGAGGGCGTATTCCTCAATACGTTGATGAAGGAAATGTTCGCCTCGCTCGGCGCCGGGGAGAGCAACTTCGGCGGCGGCTACGCCGAACAAACCTGGCGCGACATGCAGGCCGAGCAGATGGCAGCGGCGATGGCCGACGCCGGTGGCATCGGTCTTGCCGACGCGATCGTCGCCGATCTGCTCGCCGTCCAGGCCGCCACTCCCCCAACCCCGCAGCTCCATGGAGCCTACAAATGAGCACCGCAGCCCAGCGCCTGGCCCTGATCGACGAAATGCCGGCGACCGAACTTTGCCAGCGCGCGCTATCGGTCCTCGAAGCACTTGTCGCGGTGATGAACGAGGAAACGACGCTGCTTCGTACCGGGCAAATGCGCAATGCCGGCGCGGTGAGCGCGAGGAAAACGGAGCTCGCGCAGGATTACGTGAGCCTCGTCCGTTCGATCCAGCGGCAGACGGCGCGGCTGCTTCGCGAGGCTCCCGATGACGTCCGTCGCCTGCGTGCCGGGCATGAGCGGCTAGCGACGCAAATGGCGGAGAACCTCAAGGTTCTTGCGACGGCGCGGAGCGTCACGGAAACGATCCTCACCGATGTTGCGGAGGCGGTCGGTCAAGGCGCACGGCCGAAAACCTACGGCGCCGCAGGCCAGCCGATGGAGGCGCCGAAGGACGCGGCGCGCGGCATTGCCATCAACCGGTCCCTTTAGCAAAAGTTAAGATTGAATCGAACTATTCGGACTTCGGTAACTTCCGCCGAACCGCGCGCGACCTATTCTTTGGCCGTTAGGCCCAGAAAGACCCTCGCGCAAGGACCCTTTGCCGATGAGCGCCAGGATCGCGCCAGAGCCTGTTAGCGCTGCTTTGACGGCCGGCACCGAGTACCGGCCGCGCGCCGGTGTGGGCGAACTCCCCGATGCGACAGGGCCATCCGGCAAGAGCGCCGATCTGCCTGCCTTCGAATCGCGCTTTGCCGACATCCTGCCTCCGATGCCGCCGCCGCCCGACCCGCCGGGCACCATGTTCGCGGCCGCCGTAATGGCGGGGGCACTGTCTCCGCGACCGCAATCGCCCGAGGAAGTCTTCCTGCGACTCGGCAGCGCATGGCAACCGCCCCGGTCTGAATACCATCTCGCAGACCGCCGCGTTTGAGCCCTCCGAAATCTTCCTTGAGGACGGGGGCATTCGGCCCTCTGTATTGATTTTTAGTCAGATGCTTATCCAACTTTATTGATGCTTTAATCGAGAGTGCTTGTACGTCTCCGATTAACGTTTTTTAAGCGGATTGCGGCCGATATTGCCACGATCGTCTCAGGAAGAGGCGTCGTAACCAAGCTTCCCAGAAAGGGGATGGACTATGGCTGAAGTCACTCTGTCGAAGGCTGTTCGCAACACCCTTCTCAACCTCCAGTCGACCGCAGAAGCGATGGGAAAGACCCAGGAGCGTCTCGCTACCGGTCTCCGCGTCAACTCCGCTCTCGACAATCCCACCAACTACTTCACCGCCCAGTCGCTGAATGCCCGCTCGTCGGACCTCGGCAACCTGCTGGACAGCGTTTCCAACGCCATCCAGACGGTGAACGCCGCCGATAACGGCATCAAGGCCATCACCAAGCTGGTGGAAACGGCCCAGTCGACCGCCCGTCAGGCCCTGCAGGACAAATCGAATACGTCCATCACGACCGAGACCGGTGCCGGCGGTGTCGACGGCGCGACGACCAAGGCAGCCGCCGAGGCAAAGGCGCTCGTCGCCGATATCGGCCTGGCCGTCGGCGATACGTTCGAGATCACCTCGACCAACGCCACGACCGGCGTTTCGTCCTCCTATACGTACACGGTCGCGACGGGCGATACGGTCGGGGACCTCGTCAACGGCATCAACAGCTCGGGCTTCGCTTCCGCGGCGGTCAGCGAGACCGGCGTTCTCTCGTTCTCGACCGAGGGCGCGAACTCGCTATCCATCACGGTCAGCGCAGCCGATGCGGACGGTGACGCGGACGCCCTCAACCACGCTGAGGATGCCCTGACCCTGCTCGGCTTTGCCGATGACGCCCAGGTCAACCACACCGTCGACGGTGCCGGTACCGATACGGCGACCGTCAACCAGGCTGCCGCCGGCGCGGCCGCCAGCGCCAACCGCGCCAATCTCGCCCAGCAGTTCAACGACATCCTCGACCAGATCGACGCGCTCGCCGGCGACTCTGGCTACAACGGTGTCAACCTGCTCGGCGGCGCGACGGAAAGCCTGAAGGTGACTTTCAACGAAGACGGTTCTTCGTCGATCACCATCTCGGGCGTTGACGTTTCGGCGGCCGGTCTCGGCCTCACCGACACGACCGGCG
>CAYRNE010000277.1:0-4415 GCA_964425245.1 uncultured Devosia sp. | reverse complement strand
TGCGCCGTAGGAAACAACTTTCAACAGATTTGCCCCCACTGCAACACGTACCTCACGGTACGGCATGAAGTTTTGCACGTCTAAAGGCTAATTTGTCCAGCCAGTGGCCCGGCTGCGAGCGCATTCGGGCCCATCCGTGTGTGGCAATCCCGGTACCGCGGCCGTTTCCGCCGGGTGTCTGGTCCAACCAGAACAGCGCCTCGACGGCGAAGCTGGCGCGGCGGAACGGAGGGTGTTAGCTGCTAACGGAAACCTTCGTGAGGCGCCGATCTCAGCCATGTCCCGCTTCGATCTCATCGGCGGCCGGGCGCTCGTGACGGGCGCCGGCCGCGGCCTCGGCCGGGCCATCGCGCTGGCGCTCGCCGAAGCCGGCGCCGACGTCGCGCTCGGACTTCGGGACGTGACGGCCGATGGCGGGCTCGCGCGCGAGATCGAAGCGATGGGCCGGCGCGCGCTCCCCCTCCAGATGGATGTCACCGACCTGCGTGAGGCCTATGACGCGGTCGACCGGACCATTGCCGAATTCGGGGCCATCGACATCCTGGTCAACAATGTCGGCGGCGGGACGCAGGGTCCGGTCGAAGACTTCACCGAGGAGGAGTTCGACCGGACGGTGGCCCTCACCGTCAAGTCCATGTTCTTCGTCACCCAGCGCGTCGGCCGGCACATGATCGCCCGCGAGGCGGGTTCAATCATCAATATGGGCTCCCAGGCAGGGGCGGTCGCGCTGCCGGGCGAAGCGATCTACTGCCTCAGCAAGGCAGCGGTCAGCCACATGACCAAATGCTTCGCCGTCGAGTGGGGCCGCCACAACGTGCGGGTGAACTGCGTCGCGCCGACCTTCTTCCGCACCGACGGCACGCATCGGATGCTCGCCGACCCCGCATTCGAGGCCGACGTCATCGAGCGCATCGCGGCGCTGCACCGGATCGGCGAGCCGGCAGAGGTGGCGGGCGCCGTCGTCTTCCTCGCGTCCGATGCGGCCTCCATGATCACCGGCCATACGCTGATGATCGACGGCGGGTGGACGGCCCGCTAGAGTGCGGGCCTTCCTGCCGGGGCTTCCCCATGTCCGCCGTCGTTCCCGATCTTTCCGTCATCCTCGCCTTCGCGCTCGCGACCTTCATCATCGCGATTACGCCCGGCCCGGATATGGCCCTGCAGATGAGCCGGTCCATCAACTACGGCTTCCGCCACGGCATAGCCTGCGGCTTCGGCGCGATGAGCGGCATCGTGGTCCACACGACGCTCGTCGCCTTCGGCATCTCGGTGCTGATCGTCGCGGCGCCGCCGCTCTTCTGGGCCCTGAAGATCGCCGGTGCGCTTTACCTGCTCTGGCTCGCCTGGCAGGCGGTGACAAAGGGCGGCGGCATCCGCCTTGCCGCAGCCGCCCGTCAGCCGCCAACGCTCGGGCAGAGCTACGCGACCGGCATCGGGATCAACCTGCTCAACCCCAAGGTCATCCTTTTCTTCATGACCTTCCTGCCGCAGTTTGTGACGGCGGGCGATCCGCATGCCCCGGGCAAGCTCTTTTTTCTGGGCGCCGAGTTCATCGTGATCTCGATTCCGCTGATGCTGCTGACGGTCGCTTTCGCGCACTGGATCGCCGAGGCCTTCCGCAAGACCAAGCTGGTCGAGCGCGCCATCAACTGGTCTTTCGCGGCGATCTTCACCGCCTTCGCCGCGACGATCCTCACGGCCCAGGCGCGGCACTGAAGCCGTGAACTACCGCCATGCGTTCCATGCCGGCAATTTCGCCGACGTCGTCAAGCACCTGATCCTCAGCCGGATCGTCGAATACCTGAAGCGCAAGCCCGGCGCTTTCCGGGTCATCGATACGCATGCCGGCGCCGGGCGCTACGACCTCACGGGCGACGAAGCGCGGCGTTCTCCGGAGTGGACAGAAGGCATCAAGCGGCTGGTCGATCGCGGCCTTGCGGGGGAAGCAGCGACCCTCGCGGAACCCTACCTCGCCGCCGTCGCCGCGGAAAATCCTGCCAATGGCCTCACCGTCTATCCGGGCTCGCCGCTCCTCGTCCGGCGGCTCCTCCGCCCGCAGGACCGGCTCTCGGCCCTCGAACTGCACCCGGCCTACGCCGCCGCCCTGCGAAGTCTCTTTTCCGGCGACATACAGACCCGCGTCATCGAGCTCGACGGCTGGCTGGCGCTCGGCGCGCACGTTCCGCCCAAGGAGAAGCGCGGCCTCGTGCTGGTCGATCCGCCCTTCGAGGCGGAAGGCGAGTGGGAGCGGCTCGTCGCGGGGCTGGTGAGAGCGCACCGGCGCTGGCCGGGCGGCGTCTACGCGCTCTGGTATCCACTCAAGGAACCGCGCGAAGCCGAGCGTTTCGCCGCCGCGCTGACGGCCTCGGCCATCCCGAAAATCCTTCGCGCCGAGCTGACGATCCGCAAACCCTCGACCCCGCCGCGCCTCTTCGGCACCGGCATGGTGGTCGTCAATCCACCCTTCGCGCTCGAGGCCGAGCTCAATGCCTTGCTGCCGGCGCTGGCCGGTCTGCTCGCCAGCGAGGGGCGCGGGCGCTGGCGGCTCGACTGGCTGCGCGGCGAGTAGGCTAACGCTTCGTCAGATCGTAGGTGAAGACGCTCATCGGCTCTTCGGTGTCGCCGGCGCCCATGAGCTTGCGGTATAGCGCGAGCGCCGGCGCATTGACGTGCTCGGTCCCGAGCCAGGCAACCTGGCAGCCCATGACCTTCGCTTCGGCGAGGATCGCCTGCATAAGCCGCAGCGCGATCCCGCGCCTCCGGTAGGCGTCGCCGACTCCCAGCTCGTTGACGAAGAACTCCTCGTCCTTGTCGGGATGAAAATGCGTGAACCCCGTGGCCATGCCGACAACGAGGTCGCCGTCGAGGGCGATGAAAATGCGGTAGTTCGGCGTCTCGAGGAAGCGCCTCGCGAGGTCCGGCCGCACCGCCTCGTCGAAAACGCCGGCCGCCACCCTCGCGAGCGCGGCTTCCTCGCCCGGCCCGAGCTTCCTGATCTCGATGCTCATGCGCGCTTGCTGTCGATCTCGTCGATGAGGGCCGGCAGCGCCGCGAGCGACTGCACGCGCCGGAACCGCGGCTGGTCGGCTGGCTCCTCGTCGTTGTCATAGGCCCAGATATACTCGGTGGGCACATGAACGCCCCAGGCGCCCGCGCGCAGGGAGGGAACGACGTCGGAACGCAGCGAATTGCCGACCATCATCGCCCGGGCGGGCCCGTCTCCGTGGCGTGAGAATATGCGCTCGTAGGTCGCGACGCTCTTGTCCGAGACGATCTCGACCGCCGCGAAATAGTCGCCGAGCCCGGAAGCGGCAAGCTTGCGCTCCTGGTCGAAGAGGTCGCCCTTGGTGATGAGGACGAGCTTGTGGCCGGGCGCCAGCGCCGCGAGCGTCTCCAACGCCCCCGGCAGCGGCTCGATGGGGTGGTTCAGCATCGCCCGGCCGGCCCTGAGGACATGCTTCAGCACGCGCCCCGGCACGTTGCCCTCGGTGACTTCGATCGCCGCCTCGATCATCGAGAGCGTGAAGCCTTTGACGCCGAAGCCGTAATGAAGGAGGTTCCGCCGCTCGGCGGCGACGAGATGTTCGGTGAGGTGCGTCGTGTCTGCGTAGTCGCGCAGCAGCTCGACGAACCGCGCCTGCGTGAGCTGGTAATAACGCTCATGGTCCCACAGCGTGTCGTCGGCGTCGAAGCCGATGACCGAGAGCTCAGCCAACGAGGGCCTCGCGTTCCTTCCGGCTCAGCCGCTCGGTCTCGCTCTTGAGCTGACCGCAGGCCGCGAAGATGTCGCGGCCGCGGGGCGTACGCACCGGCGAGGCATAGCCCGCGCGGTTGACGATGTCGGCAAAACGTTCAATCCGCGCCGAGGAGGAGCAGATGTAGTTGCTGCCCGGCCAGGGATTGAACGGAATGAGGTTGATCTTCGCGGGAATCCCGGCGAGCAGGCGTACCAGTTCGCGCGCATCGGCGTCGGAGTCGTTGACCCCGTCCAGCATCACATATTCGAAAGTGATGCGGCGCGCGTTGCTCAATCCCGGATAGAGCCGGCAGGCCTCGAGCAGCTCCTTGATCGGCCACTTCTTGTTTATCGGCACCAGCATGTCGCGCAGGTCGTCGCGCACGGCATGGAGCGAAATGGCAAGCATGGTGCCGACCTCGCTGCCCCAGGGGCCGATCTGCGGCACGACACCCGAGGTGGAGAGCGTGATCCGGCGCTTGCTCAGCGAAATGCCGGCTTCGTCCGAGGCGATGAGCAGCGCCTGTTTGACGCTGTCGTAATTGTAGAGCGGCTCGCCCATCCCCATCATGACGATGTTGGTCACCGCCCGCGTCTCGCCCGTGGGGACGAGGCCGCCGTCGGCGGGCCGCAGGCCGCCGGGGAAATCGCCGAGCCGCTCGCGCGCCATCAGCACCTG
>CAYRNE010000276.1:0-4421 GCA_964425245.1 uncultured Devosia sp. | reverse complement strand
ACGTGCGTGTGCCGGCGCTCGTCGCAGCCGCGGCCGACGAGCGTGTCGGCTACACGGCGCCTCCGAGCGCCGCGGGCGGTGCATCGATGCGCAGCGCGCGCGCCGCGGCGCTGCGCTGCGTCCATGCGCTGCGTGCCGCGGCGCCTTGGGGCGCGCTGATGCTTGCCGAGCCGGGCTATGCGGCTGCGCTGCCGACGTATCTGTGCTGCCTCGCCGGCATTACCCGGCGCGCGCCGCGTTCATGAACGGGCCGACCCGCGGCCGCGGCGTCTTCGTCCCGATGGAGTTCCTCATCGGCGGCGTCGAGTACGCGGGGCAGGACTGGCGCATGCTGATGGAATGCCTCTCCACCGGCCGCGCCATTTCGCTGCCCGCCATCGGCACCACGTCGATAAAGCATGCGCTGCGCGTCACCTCGGCCTATGCGCGCGTCCGCCGGCAGTTCGGCATTCCCGTCGGCATCATGGAGGGCGTCGCGGAGCCACTGAGCCGCATGATCCGCAACGCCTATGTTTACGAGGCGGCGCGCGGACTGACCGCCGCGATGGTCGACGAGGGCCAGAAACCGGCGGTGATCTCGGCGCTGCTCAAGTATCGCACCACCGATGCCATGCGGCAGAGCTTCAACGACGCGATGGACATCCACGGCGGCCGCGCGGTGCAGGACGGGCCGTCGAACTACCTCTTCTCGGGCTACGCGAACGTCCCGGTCGCCATTACAGTCGAGGGCGCGAACATCCTGACCCGCACGCTCATCACCTTCGCGCAGGGGGCGCTGCGCGCCCATCCCTACCTCTATGCGGAGATCGAGGCGGCACAGGACAGGGACCGCCGGCGCGGCATCGCGGCGTTCGACAAGGCGTTCGCCGGCCACACGAGCTACATGCTGCGCAACATGGTGGGAAGCTTCCTCCACGCACTGAGCTTCGGCATTTTCGCTTCTTCGCCCGTCGATCACGAGATGGCGCGCTGGTACAGGAAGCTGGCGCGATATGCTCAGAGCTTCGCGCTCGTCGGCGACTGGACCGTGATCTTCCTCGGCGGCGACCTCAAGCGAAAGCAGCGGCTGTCGGGCCGCATGGCGGATATCCTTTCGGACCTCTATCTGCTTTCGGCAGCGCTCAAGCGCTACGAGGACGATGGACGCATCCCCGAGGATCGGCCGGTGGTCGATGCGGTGGCGCGCGACCTCGTCTTCTCGATCGAGCAGAGCTTCGCCGCGGTGTTCGCAAATTTCCCGAACTTCGTGCTCAGGAACCTGATGCGCATCCTGGTCTTCCCGCTAGGGCGTCATGCGCGGCCGGCCTCCGACCGCACGACCTACCGGCTCGTCCGTTCGCTTCTGAGGCCCGGCACGCTGCGCGACCGCCTGACCCAGGGCATCTACATTTCGATGGACCCGAAGGACGTGACCGGCGTTCTGGAGGATGCGTTCATCAAGGTGACGAAGGCCGAGGACGTGGAAGCGAAGTTCGTGCGGGCGGTGAAGAAGGGGCAGATCGAACGCCGCCTCGACCGCGACGCCATCACCGATGCCGTGGACAGCGGCATTCTCAGTGAGGCGGAGGCGGCAACGCTGCGCCTTGCCGATCAGGCGACCGACCGGGCCATCCGGGTCGACGATTTCGACCCAGACGAGCTGGTGCCGCGCCAGCTCTCACGGCGCCGCGACGAGCAGCCGGTGGAGTCGGCCGCGGAGTGATGGTCGTTCGCATCACCGCTCCGGAAGGCGCGTCTTTCCGCATAGCCCTGCCGTGCAGCATACAAGGAGCCGTCGCGTGAACCAGCCGCAGATGCCTGAGACCCGGCACTGGCGCTTCAGCCTCGATTTCGAGGGACTGGGCTGGCTGACCATCGATACACCGGACGCGCCGGTCAATACGCTCGGCCGCGAGGCGATCCTCGAGCTCGAGACGCTGGTCATGCGGTTCGAGGACCTGATCGCAGCCGGCGAGCTCAGGGGCGTAATCCTGCTTTCGGGCAAGGAGTCTGGGTTCATTGCCGGCGCCGACGTCAAGGAGTTCGATGCCATGGTCGAACCCGTGACCCTCACCGAATCGCTCAAGCGCACACATGCGCTGTTCGAACGGATCGAGAATCTCAAGGTTCCCGTCGTTGCCGGCATCCACGGTTTCTGCCTCGGCGGCGGGCTCGAGCTCGCGCTCGCCTGCCACTACCGGGTTGCGGTGAACGACGATAGAACGCGTATCGGTTTCCCGGAGGTGAACCTCGGCATCTTCCCGGGTTTCGGCGGCACCGGGCGGTCGATCCGGCAGGCGGGGCCGGTGGATGCCATGCAGATCATGCTGACCGGCCGGATGCTGCGGGCGGGGCAGGCCAGGGGCATGAACCTCATCGACAAGCTGGTGCGGCATCGCGACATGCTGCGCTGGGAGGCCCGCAAGGCGGTGTTCACCGGCAAGACGTCGCAGCCGGCTCCCTGGACGAAGACGCTCATGGCGAACGGGCTCGTTCGCTCGCAGATCGCGAAGCGCATGCGCGAGGAGGCGAAAAAGAAAGCGCGGCCGGAGCACTATCCCGCCCCCTATGCGCTCATCGACCTATTCGAGAAGCACGGCGACGACTGGCGCGCCATGAGCCGAGGCGAGATCGAGCGCTTCGTGCCGCTGATGGCGTCGGAGACAGCCGGGAACCTGCGGCGCGTCTTTTTCCTCTCCGAGAGCCTCAAGAAGCAGGGCGTGCGCGGCAAGAAAAAACCGGTGATCCGCCGCGTTCACGTCATCGGGGCGGGCGTCATGGGCGGCGACATCGCGGCGTGGTGCGCACTGCGCGGCATGGGCGTGACGCTCCAGGACCTCGACATGGATCGCATCCAGCCCGCTCTCGACCGCGCCAAGGCGCTGTTCAAAAAGCGGCTCAAGAAGCCCGTGCAGGTGCAGAACGCTATTGCCCGGCTCGAGGCGGACGTCGGCGGCAAGGGTGCGGCGCGTGCCGACGTCATTGTCGAAGCGGTGGTCGAGAACCTCGAGATCAAGCGCAAGATCTTCTCCGAGCTGGAGGGCAAGGCAAAACCGGACGCAATCCTTGCCACCAACACCTCCTCCATCGAGCTCGAGCGCATCGCCGAGGGCATGCAGAACCCGGCGCGGCTCATCGGGCTCCATTTCTTCAACCCGGTCGCGCAACTGCCGCTGGTCGAGGTCATCCGTTCGCGCTTCAACGACGACGAGGCAATCGCCCGCGGCGCAAGCTTCGCGCTCGCCATCGGCAAGTCGCCGGTGGTCGTCAAGTCCGCGCCGGGGTTCCTCGTCAATCGCGTGCTCATGCCTTACATGCTCGGCGCGGTCGAGCGGGTCGAGCGCGGCGAGAGCAAGGAGCTCATCGACGCGGCGGCGCTCGCATTCGGCATGCCCATGGGGCCGATCGAGCTCATGGATACCGTCGGTCTCGATGTCGGTGCCTCGGTTGCGACGGAACTGGGGCACGCCGTTCCGGGGAACAGCCGCTTTGCCGCACTCGTTGCGGACAAGAAGCTCGGCCGCAAGACCGGCCAGGGCTTCTACAAGTGGGAGAACGGCAAGGCGGTGAAGGGCGAGACGCCTCCCCATGACGATCTCGCAGGGCTCGGACGGGAACTGGTCAAGCCGCTCGTCGACACGACCGTCGTCGCGGTGAACGAGGGCGTCGTCGCGAACGCCGATCTCGCCGACATCGGGGTGATCCTCGGGACGGGATTTGCGCCGTTCCTCGGCGGCCCCATGCAGGCGCGCAGAGACGGAAAGGCATAAGATGGCCGAATTCAGAAAGGTCGCGATCGTCGGTTCCTCCCGCATCCCGTTCACGCGGGGTCATACCGGCTACGCCGAAGAGGGGAACCTGTCGATGCTGGGGGCCGCGCTCGGGGGCATCGCAGAGAAGTACAACCTCAAGGGCGAGAAGATCGACGAGGTGATGGCAGGTGCCGTGATCTCGCATTCGCGCGACTTCAATCTCGCCCGCGAGGCGACGCTCGATGCGGGGTTCTCGCCCAATACCCCGGGCACCAACATCCAGATCGCGTGCGGCACGAGCCTGCAGGCGGCGCTCAATCTCGGCGCCAAGATCGCCATCGGCGAGATCGACAGCGGCATCGCCGGCGGCACCGATAATGTTTCCGACGCGCCGGTTGTCCTCGGGACGAAGCTGCAGCATCGCATGATCGAATTGAGCCGCGCCAGGACCACGGGCGAAAAGCTCAAGGCGTTCAAGGGCTTCAACCTCGGGGAAATCACGCCCGTGGCGCCCTCGACGCAGGAGCCGCGTACGGGTCTCTCGATGGGCCAGCACTGCGAACTGATGGCGCGCGAATGGGGCATCACCCGCGAGGCGCAGGACGAACTCGCGCTCGCAAGCCACATGAATGCCGCCAGGGCCTACGACGAGGGCTTTCTCGATGACCTCATCGTGCCCTTCGCCGGCGT
>CAYRNE010000275.1:0-4425 GCA_964425245.1 uncultured Devosia sp. | reverse complement strand
TCGCGGTCCTCGAGATTGGTCAGCAGCGCCGCGAGATCGCCGGCCTTGGCGATCACCGGCCCCGACGTCGCACGGAAGCCGACGCCCAGTTCGCGGGCGACGATCTGCGCCAGCGTCGTCTTGCCCAGCCCAGGCGGGCCGACGAAGAGCACATGGTCTAGCGCGCTGCCGCGCTGCTTCGCCGCCTCGATGAAGACCTCGAGATTGGCGCGTGCCTGCGCCTGGCCGACGAACTCGGCAAAGCCGGTCGGCCTCAGCGACACGTCCAGCGGATCGTCGCGGCCGGCTTCAGCTGAGGTGAGAGTGCTCATCCGCGCAACATCCGCGCGGCAATCAAGCCAAGCGCGAAGAGAATCTGCGTCATCCGCTCATCGTCAGTGAAAGCCCCGAAGCCGTCAACCGAGCCTTCATAGAGACGTCTATCCCCGTCATCCGGATGATCAACGGACATGATGCCCCACCGGGTCCGAATGCAGCCTGAGCGTCACGGTCGGTCCCGGCCGCTCTCCGACCAGCGCTACGGACAGCGGCAGGCTGGGCGGCTCTGCCTTTGGCAGCCTGAGCCTCTCAATGCTTTCGAGTAGCGACAGCATTTCGTTCACTCCGCGAAGGGGCACCGCATAAGCCACGAAGCCGAGTGCCTCAAGGCCTCCATAGGAGGAGCACACACGCCGACGAGCATCACTGAACGATGTTCTTCGCCTCCAACGGTTCCCCCAGGGTGACGCTGCAGGTCGAAACTCAACTGCTCAATTCCTTGAGACCCAGCCGGATCAGCTTCTCCGTCCCGGCCCCGTCGCCCTCGCGCGCTACGACGCGCGCCACGGCCGCGGAGGCCTGCGCCTGCGAATAGCCGAGGTTGGTGAGCGCCGAAACCGCGTCACCGACCGGCCCGCGCACGATGCCGTCGCCGAGCGCCGCCTGCAGGCCGAGCACATTGTCGTCGACGCCCCCCATCGCGGGCACCTTGCCGCGCAGTTCCGTGACGATGCGCGTCGCCAGCTTCGGCCCCACGCCGTTGGCGCGGCCGACCATCGCCTTGTCCTGGAGCGCGATGGCGCTCGAAAGCTCCGAGGGTGAGAGCACGGAAAGGATGGCGAGCGCGACCCGGGCGCCGACCCCTTGCACCGTCGTCAGGATGTTGAACCAGGCCTTTTCCGCTTCGGTCGAAAAACCGTAGAGCCGGATCATGTCCTCGCGCACGACCATCTCGGTGTGAACGACTGCGGCATGCCCTACCTGCGGCAGCGATTGCAGCGTTTTCGTCGAACAGAAGGCCTCGTAGACAACGCCGTTGACGTCGACATGGACGACGTCCTCGCCGTAGCCGTCGATAAGTCCCTTGAGCTTGCCGATCATGCGCTGGCCTTGAGCTTGCGAAAGGCGCGGTGGTGCGCGTGGCAGATCGCGATGGCGAGCGCGTCGGCCGCGTCCGCGCTCGAAACGTCGGCCTTCGGCAGCAGCACCTTCACCATGGCCTGGATCTGTGCCTTTTCCGCGTGCCCCGTTCCGACGACCGATTTCTTGATGAGGTTTGCGGCATACTCGGCGACCGGTACGCCCATCGAGGCCGGGGTCATCAACACGACGCCGCGCGCCTGGCCGAGCAGCAGCGCGGAGCGCGCCCCCTGGTTGACGAAGGTCTCCTCCACGGCCGCCTCGTCCGGTGCGAATTCACGCACCAGCCGCCCGATTCCCTCGAAGAGCTCGGCAAGCCGCGCCGGAAGTCCGGCCGATACGCTGGGCGTCAGCGCACCGCAGGCGACAAAGCTCAGCCGGTTCTCTGCCGCCTCGATAACGCCCCATCCGCAGCGCCGCAGCCCCGGATCGATGCCGATGATTCGCACCCGCTCGCCCATGGATCAGCATTAGGCCAAGCGCCTGGGGCGACCAAGCGCTTTTGCCATTGAACCGGCAACGGGCACGTCCTCGCCGGATCACCGGCATGTGACCTGCTGTACGTAAAATTGTGTACAGAGCCACAACGTCGTTTTCAGCGCTCCCCGCCTACCGGTCCCCTCGTCAGGGGAAATGCATCGATGACAATCAGCAGTACGCGGCTGCCACGCTCCGCCTGGACATGGGTCGCGCGGAGGACAGCAATTCTTGCGCTCGGAGGCGTCGCAGTTTCGGTAGCCGCGACGTGCCTCCTTCTGGACGTCTTTTCGAATGGCGTCAGCCCGCCCGGCCTCGTCGCGGCCATCGTCCTTCCGCTCGTCATCGGTTGCCCGCTGACCTGCCTCCACCTCGTTCGCCTGGCTCAGCTCAGGCAGGCCAACCGAAGGCTTCAGATTCTCGCGTCAACGGACTGGCTGACCTCCTGTCTCAATCGGCGCGCGTTCACCAACGCGGTGAACGCCAGGCTCGCAGCGTCCGGCGTTCTGCTCATCATCGATGCTGACAACTTCAAGGCCATCAACGACCGTCACGGCCATGACCGCGGCGACGAGGTGCTGCAGATCATGGCCACCGCGATCCGCGACAACGTTCGCGAGGACGACCTTGTCGGCCGCATCGGCGGCGAGGAGTTCGGCGTCTTCCTTCCTGGCGCCGGCCTCGAGACCGCCAGCGCCATCGCCGAACGTATCCGCCGCGCCGTCCAGACCACGCCGTTCGCACCGGACGGCTCATCCATCCGGATGACCGTGAGCATCGGCGGCGCGTGTTTCGAAGGAGCGTCCTCCTTTTCGGCATTGTTCCGTGCCGCCGACCAGCGCCTCTACGGCGTCAAGCAATCAGGCCGAAACCGCATCGACATTGCCCGGTCCATCGAGTGCGACGGGCCGGCCGCGGCGATCGCCATGGCCGGCTGACGGATCGGATCGATAAAATGCAACCTGTCGCCGTAGGCACCGCGACACCGCCTGTCGCTATGCTTCACCGGAAATCTGCATGCGAGACCGCCATCATGCTTCGCGGCATTTTCGATTTTTCGCCCTCCGGCTGGGGCCGCGTCATCCTCTGGACGACGCTCGGCACCCTCGTCAGCATCGTGGTCGTGGTTTACGTGGATTCGTTCAACTTCCCGCAGATGAATGCGGCGGAGCTGACGCGCGCGCTGCTCGTCGACATCTTCTTGCCCATCGGCCTGGCGGTGCCGATGCTGCTCTTTCTCACCATGAAGCTGCGCGAACTCGCCATCGCCCACGAGAAGCTGGCGAAATTCGCGTCGATGGATGCACTCACCGGCATCCTGAACCGCGGCGCCTTCACGGCGCTTGTGGAAAGCCTGCTCGCCCACGCCGACGGACGGCACCGCGGGGGAGCCCTGCTCCTCATCGATGTGGACAACTTCAAGTCGATCAACGACAGCTTCGGACACGACATGGGCGACGAAGCATTGCGGATCATCGCCAGGTCGATCACCGGCGCGCTTCGCTACACTGACCTTCTCGGCCGTATCGGCGGCGAGGAGTTCGCCGCCTTCCTGCCCGGCGCCGACAGGGATCAGGCAGAAGCCGGAGCCGAACGCGTAAGGCGGGCGATTGCCGAGGCCCCATTCGCTCCCGCCGGCTCGCAGCGCCCGCTCTCCGTCAGTGTCGGGGGCGCCGTGTTCGACCGGCGCATGCCGCTCATCGAGCTGTTCCGCATCGCCGATCAGCAACTCTATGCCGCCAAGCGCGCGGGGCGAAACCGGGTGTCCGTTATCGCGGCCGCAGCGCTGGGCGGCCCGGTGTCCCGCGCTGCCTGACGATCAGCTCGCGAGCGCCTGCTCGGTCGCTTCGTCCATTTCGTAGTTGGCATAGACGTTCTGCACGTCGTCGTCGTCCTCGAGCGTGTCGATCAGCTTCATCAGCGTCGCTCCCTTCTCGGCATCGACGGCAATTGTGTTCTGCGGACGCCAGATCGCCTTGACCGACTCCGGCTCGCCCAGGGCTTTCTCGAGCGCCGTGGCGACCTCGTTCATCGCTTCGAAATTCGTGTAGATCCAGTGACCCTCCTCGTCGCTCTCGACGTCGTCGGCACCCGCCTCGATCGCCGCCTCCAGCACCTTGTCGGCGCTGCCTGCCGATGCCGGGTAGGCGATCTCCCCCACACGGTCGAACATGAAGGAGACGGAGTTCGTCTCGCCGAGAGCCCCGCCGTTCTTGCCGAAGGTGGAGCGGACATTGCCGGCCGTACGGTTGCGGTTGTCGGTCAGCGCCTCGACGATGATCGCAACGCCGCCCGGCCCGTAGCCCTCGTAGCGCACCTCTTCGTAATTCTCGCCGTCGGAGCCCGAAGCCTTCTTGATGGCGCGGTCGATATTGTCCTTGGGCATCGACTGCGCGCGGGCATTCGCCACGGCAAGGCGCAGGCGGGCGTTGAACGCGGGGTCCGGCACGCCGAGCTTCGCCGCCACGGTGATCTCGCGCGCGAGTTTGGAGAAGACCTTGGAGCGCGCCGCGTCGGACTTGCCCTTGCGGTGCATGATGTTCTTGGCGT
>CAYRNE010000274.1:0-4434 GCA_964425245.1 uncultured Devosia sp. | reverse complement strand
CGCCGTCTTCGTCATCGAGCGCACGACACGCCTCGTCGATGTCGCGCTCAGCGGGCTCAACCAGGTGCTCGCGCCCGAACTTTCATCGACCTACCACAACGGCAACCGGCCGCACGTCCAGCGCATCGTCAGCCTCACCGCCGCCGCGAGCACGGTCGCGGCCGGCGCGGCGGTCGTCTTCTTCGCGGTTTTCGGCGGGCCGATCCTCTCGATCTTCCAGGCGTCATACGCGACCCCGACGATGGTCATGGTCCTGCTCGTCTTCGCGCTCGCGGCCGCTGCCGAAGCCGCCGCCGGGCCGATCGAGGTGCTGCTGCAATTGACGGGGGGCCAGCATCTCCTGCTCAAGATCATTGCCGTCGCCCACCCGCTCGGGCTTGTCGCCGCCGCCGCCGGCGCGTGGTTCGTCGGCCCCCTCGGCGCGGCGGGCGCCATCGCGCTCACCGCCATCGTCTGGAATATGGTTGCCGTGATCGAGGCCAGGCGTGTCGTGGGCATCGACTCGACGCTGTTCGGCCTCCTGCGCCCGGTTGCGCCGTGAAGATCGTTCAGGTTCAGACGCAGGCCGAGGCAGGCGGTGCCCAGCGCATCTCGGCCATGCTGGCCGAGGGGCTCCGCAGCCGCGGTCACGAGGTGCGAACGGTGTTCCTCTACCGCAAGACAAATGCCTTCGACGACGATCCCAGTGTCGATTTCATCACGCGCGACATTCCGCGCAGCCTCGGCGCGCGGCTGACGGCGGGGTTCGGCCTCATTGCCTATCTGCGGCGCCTCGAGCCGGATGCGGTCATCAGCTTCCAGCATTATGGCAACGTGTTCGGGACGCTGGCCGGCCGCCTTGCGGGCGCAAGGCGATTGATCGCAAACCAGAGCGGCGCTCCGCTCCGGGGCGGGTTGCGGGGGGTCGCCACCGTCGCCGACAAGGTGATGGGGACACTGGGGCTCTATCACCACAACGTCGTCAACTCGGCATGGACCGAAGCGCAGTTCGCCGGTTACCCGGCGGCCTACCGGGCGCGCCTCCGCCGCATCGAGCATGGCGTCGCGAGGCCGGCCGCGGCCCTGGCGAAAAGCGCGGCGCGCGCGGCATTCGGGCTGCCTGCGAACGTGCCGCTCATCGTGACGACAGGGCGGCTCCACGTGCTCAAGGATCAGGTGACGCTGGTCAGATCCCTCTCCCTCGTTCCGCGCGCACATCTCGCGATTGCCGGCGCCGGGCCCGAGCGCCAGCCCATCGAGCGGGAGGCCGTGCGTCTCGGCCTCTGCGAGCGGGTGCATCTTGTCGGGGAAGTGCCACCCGCCCGCATCTTCGATTTTCTCGCCGCCGGCGACGCCTTCGCCTTTCCGACGCTCCAGGAAACGTTCGGCCTCGCAGCGGTCGAGGCGGCTCTGTCCGGGCTGCCCGTGGTCGCAACGGATCTTCCCGTGCTGCGCGAGGTCCTTTCCACCGAAGCGGGTGATCCGGCGGCGCTTTTCGTGCCGCCCTCGGAGGCGGAAGCCTTCGCCCGGGCGCTCGATTCCGTACTGGCGGAAGCGTCGCTCGCGGAACGGCTGACGCAGGCGGCCGCGCGCCTCGCCGGGCGCTACGCGCCCGAGCGCATGGTGGATGCCTACGAAGCGCTCCTCGGTCGCTGAATCACTTGCGAACCGCGGCGATGCCGTCGACGACTTCGAGGTCTCCGAGCCGGTTATAGGTATGGATGCGCGGATAAGGCCAGTCGCCCGCGACATCGATGGGACCGGGTTCGCCCAGCCGCACAACCTCGGGCGACAGCTCCAGCAGTTCGGCGAAGCCGAGGCCGCCCCCATAGCCCTGCGTTCCATCCTGGACCGGAAGCAGAACCCGGCTGCCGTTCCGGAGCAAGGCGCCACCCGGCCGCGCCCTGCGGCGGTCGATCAGAACGGGATTGGCCGGATGCGGTTTCCACGGTCCGGTCAACGACTCGGCGCTGAAGACGACGAGCGTGTCGGAGGTGCTGCCGTAACCGTCGCGCTCGGTGGCAAAGAGCCAGAGCCGCCCGTCATGCTCGAAGAGTGTTGCGTCGCTGAGCTCCCTGCCGACGATCAGGTCCGCGTGTCGTGCCCAGTGATCGGGAAAGGCCCGGGCGCGATAGAGCGAAACGCGGTGTCCCGCACTGCTCTCCGGAATCATCCAGATTTCACCGTCCCGGCGGAAGACCTGCGGATAGGACAGGTGCCAGGGTTCCTCCAGCACCGGCCGCGGGCGTGACGCTTGGCCGCCGCGTTTCAGTTCGCTGACGGAGATCACCGCCTTGCGCGTCGAGTGAGGATAGTCTTCGAGGAAAACGAAGGTCCTGCCCCCGTGCTCGAACGGAAACGGGTCGGCATAGAACCGGCTGCCATCATCGGGGAGCACGGCCCAGCCGTCGCCCAGCCTTCCCGATTCCACGACGGAAGCCGGCGCGGCGAAGCGATATCCCACCCGCCAATGCGCATCGCGGAACCGCGAGCGCCGCCATGCCTCGCGCGCGAGCCGCGGCAGCGCCTTGCCGAGATAATCCCGCAGCAGTCCGCCCTGCCGCTCCGACGCGGCTGCGAGAGCCGCCACGGGACGGGCTGCGCCGCTCGCTTCGCGGGCAACCGTGGCTTCGACAAGCGTCATGGCGCGTGCCAGCACGTCCTCGAGCGCAAGGAAGATAAAGTACGGATTGTCGATCATCGGGCTGGCCCGGGCGATGACCTCGCCGTCGCGCGCGAGCGCGATCTCCGGCAGGCCGCCCCGCGCCAGTGTCGCGAGCGCGGCGACGGGAGAAGGACCGCCGTCGAAACTCAACCGCAGCACCGGACCCGGCGCGCTTGCCCTGCCGGTAAGGTCCAGCGTCAGCGCCGGCATCCGGTGCGTGTGGCGCGGCGCAAGATCGACCCGATCCATCAGCGCCGGGCGCCGGGACGGATGGATCATGGGCTCGAGCGCGAGGATGAGCCGCGCCGACGCCGGCAGGTCGGCACCTGCCTTGTGCGTTGCGATCACCGAGACGTCGTGCCCCCGGGCCGCCAGGCGCTCGGCGATCAGCGCCTGCCAGCGTCGCGCGGGCAAGGAAACAATGATGTCGACGGCGGCCAAGACGATCCCCGCTGGGTCTGCAAGGCGGATTGTCGGCCAGCCTGCGGCCCGCCGTAAACCACCTTCGGCATCCATGGTTGCCGAGCCGGCCCCGATTGCCCAGAACGGCCTTCACGGAGGACGCGCGTGTACGAGATTACAACCGAAACCAGTTTCGATTTTTCGTCGCCCGAGTACGCAGAACTGTTCGCGCGTTCGGGCACGACGGCCTTCCAGCACCCGGTCTGGCTAGACAACTTCTATCGCATTCTGGTCCCCGCCCGCGGCGCGGCGCCGCTCGTCGTGACGGTCCGTGACGCAGGCAGGCTCCTCATGGTACTGCCGATGCTGCGCCGAAGCTATGCGTTCCTGCGCGCAGTGGAATTTGCCGACCTCGGGGTTTCCGACTACGTCGCCCCGGTCGTCGCGGCCACCGACTTCGAGGCGATCCTCACCGATGCCGCCGCGGTCGCAACGATTCGCAGGATTCTGCGCCCCTATGACGTGCTGCGCATCCGCAAGCTGCGAGCCGACGATGCCCTCACGCACCGGCTATTCGGAACCTCGCTGCCGCGCGTGATGCGTACGAGCACCTACCCGGTCAGGCTCGATCGGCCCTTCGAGGAATGGCGCCAGCAGGTCTATTCGCCTTCGCGGCGAAAGGACCTCGACATGAAGCGGCGTCGCCTCGAGAGGCATGGTGAGATACGGCTGGAAGTCGCGGAGGACGGTGACCGTCTCGGCCTGCTCTTCGAGCGTTTGCGCCACTACCGCGACCAGCGTTTCGGCACCGCGGACGTGCTGCAGAAGCGGTCCTTTTTCGACTTCTACCTCGCGATCGCCACGAACCCCGCGCTTGGGCGCACCTATGCGCTGACGGTCGATGGCGATCCCGTCGCCATCGAGTTCGGCCTGGCCCATGAGGGCGTGTTCTGCTACCTGCTTCCCGGGTTCGATCAGACCCGGCTGCGAAATTGCTCGATCGGCGCGCAGCTCATCGAAATGATCATCGCCGACTGCCTCGCGCGCGGCGAGCATACGATCGATTTCACCATCGGCGACGAGCCGTACAAACTGACCTACGGCGCGGTGCCGTCGCCGATTTTCACCAGCTCTGGTTCCGGCAGCGCGCTCGGCTGGGCAGCGAGCGCCTTCGTCGATCAAGCGCCCGCCGTCCGCGCCGTGGCCAAGCGACTGCTGGCGCTCGGAGACGCGGCTCTGTCGAAGCCGTCGCGAAACGAAGGATCCGAAGAGGCCATCAGGCCGAACGGGTGAGGATCACGTAGATCGCCACGGGATTGGTCGTGAAATAGCGCCAGGCGAGGCGGCGGGGCTCGAGGCTTGCACGCCAGAGCCACTCGAGCCCCGCC
>CAYRNE010000273.1:0-4439 GCA_964425245.1 uncultured Devosia sp. | reverse complement strand
ACGAAGTCCTGCAGCTCATGGACGACCTGCGGTCGGCCGACGTGGATTTCCTCACCGTCGGCCAGTATCTCGCACCCTCGCGCAAGCACCATCCGGTCGTGCGCTTCGTTACGCCGGAGGAGTTCCAGTCCTATGCCACCATTGCGGCCGCGAAAGGGTTCCTGCTCGTTTCGTCGAGCCCCCTGACACGCTCGTCGCACCATGCCGGCGAGGATTTCGAGAAGCTCCGCGAGGCGCGGAGGGCCCGTCTCGGCTGATGCCCGACCTCTTCTTCGAGCGCCATGTGCCGCATCTGCCCGAGCGGATGTACGAACTCGTCAATGATCTCGAAGCCTATCCGCGCTTCCTGCCCAACGTGTCGGCCATGGACGTGAAGCGCGATCGCGGCACCGCCGATGATGTCCGCTATGCCCGCATGACGATCCGTTTCGGTCCCGTCACGCAGTCGTATACGAGCCGGGTCCAAGCCGACCCGGATGCACGCACGATCAGGGTCAAGGCGGTGGACGGCCCTTTTGCCTACCTCGACAGCACATGGAGCTTCGAGGCGGAAGGGCAGGGCACCCGCGTGCGGTTCGACATCGACTTCAAGATCGCCAACCCCCTGATCGCCGCTGCGGCCGAGCCTGCGTTCGCACACAAGCAGGGAGAGATCATCGAGGCTTTCGTCAACGAAGCCGACCGGCGGTACGGGTGATTTCGGGGGCCGCCAGTTCGTATCTGCGGCCTCCGGTTCGTAACGTCAGCGCACGGTGATGGTCGTCGAGGTCTGGTTCGTCTGGTAGTTCCGGCCATCCACGCGATACGTCATGATCGCCGTGAGCTTGTATTTTCCGGCGTTACCCGTCCTCAGGCTGATCGTCGGATGGACGCCGCCGTCGGAACCTTCCCGCATCTCGTACTGCTTGAAGCAGAACGGCCCTTCGGCGTTCCAGAAGAAGCAGAACTGGCCGAACTGGACCCCCGCGCCGGGCGTGCGGATGTCGATCGACGCCTCGTAGGGGACGCCTGCCTGCAACTGGGTGAGGCGGTCAACCGGCGCTCTGTTCCGGGACAGGGGCATCGCAAACGCCGCGCTGCAAGCCGAAGGGCGTAACGTCAGCCCTTTGCCCCCAGACACTCGATGACGAGATCGAGGGCGACGTTGATGCTTGCCTCGCGCACCTGCTGGCGGCCGATGTCGCCAAAGCGCTCGACACGCGTCTTGGTCCCGCCGTCGGTTGCGCAAGCGAAATGAACGAGCCCCACTGGTTTGCCTTCGGTTCCGCCACCGGGGCCGGCGATTCCGGTGACGGCAATGGCAACAGCCACGCCCGTTGCCTTGCGCGTGCCTTCGGCCATTGCGCGTGCAACGGGGTCGGAAACAGCGCCATGTTGCCGGATCAGGTCGTCAGGCACGCCGATCATCGCACTCTTCGCCCCGTTGGCGTAGGTCACGAAGCCACCGTGGACCGCCGCCGATGAGCCCGGAACGTCCGTCAGCGCACCCGCGATGAGGCCGCCGGTGCAGCTCTCGGCGGTTGCGATCATCTGGTGTCGCTGCGAGAGCGTCGTGTTGATCAGTTCGGCCTTGCGCCGGATTTCCGTATGAAACATCAGCCGTCTCGAGGAAGTTCGAGTGTGGCGGTCGCGAGCGCCATGAGGCCCTCCCGCCTGCCGGGAAACCCAAGCCGCTCCGACGTGGTTGCCTTGATCGCGATGCGACTGGCGGCAATACCGCTGGTTTCGGCGATAACCTGCTTCATCGCGGCGGCGTGAGGTCCGATCCGCGGAGCTTCGCAGACAATGGTGAGATCGAGGTTGATGATCCGTCCGCCGCGGGCGGCAACAAGGCCGGTCGCGTGTTCGAGGAACCGGCGTGAGGGGGCATCCTTCCACTGCGGGTCGCCCGGCGGGAAATGCGCGCCGATATCGCCCTCCCCAAGCGCCCCGTAGATCGCGTCGCATAGAGCATGCAGCGCCGCGTCGGCATCGGAATGGCCCTTGAGCTTCGCCTCGTGCGGGATTCTGACACCGCCGAGCCAGACGGCATCTCCCGGCTCGAAGGCATGGACGTCAAAGCCGCTACCTACCCGTGTTTCCATATTGTTTTCTCCGAGCGTCCCTTGAGCACGCGCGAAATCCTCCGGGTGCGTGATCTTGATGTTGCCACGACTGCCTGCGGTCATGGCAACGCGCATTCCGGCCCATTCCGCCACTTCCGCATCGTCGGTGAACTCGCGTGGCAGGCGAGACGCCCGCATATGCGCCGACAGGATTTGCGGAAATCGGAAGCCCTGCGGCGTCTGCGCAACGAACAGCGCGCGGCGGTCCTCCGTCGCGGCGACGGTCCGGCCGTCCGGCGAGCGTTTGACGGTGTCGGTGATCGGCATGACTGGCAGGGCGCCGTCGTTGCTCGCGAGGGCGGCGAGGACACCGTCGATGACCGCCGCCTCCACAAAGGGACGGGCCGCATCATGAACGAGAACGAGATCGGGCCGGCGGGGCGATATCGATTCAAGTCCGGCAAGCACCGATGCCTGGCGGGTTGCGCCGCCGTAGGCCGGCTCCAGCAGGCGGTCGGCGGCGAGCCCCAGGGCAGCGTAAAGCTGCCCGTGGTCCTCCGCGATCACCGGGAGCACCCAGTCGATGCCGGCGTGACCCAACAGGGTCGCGATCGTCCGGGCAAGCAGGGGGATTCCGCCCAGCGGCCGGTACTGCTTGGGCACCCCATCGCCGCCTGCCGCCGCCCGGACGCCCGAGCCCGCGGCGACGACGATCGCGGCTGTGCGCCTGTCACGGTTCATGAAGCTCTGCCAACCTGTTGCGCGGTCCTGTTGCGGCGCCGCTACATCGTCTAGCCGCCGCACCATGAGGCGGCAAGGGTCGTTGCGCTGGCCACAATTTTGACTATTGTCCGCGCACTTCTGCAAACTGACTATTTCTGGTGCATCGCACGTGATCGACCCTCGGACCCGGATTGTCGTCGCCGGGCATATCCTGCCCAATCGGGCCTTCCTCGCGCCCATGGCAGGGATCACGGACGCGCCGATGCGCCGGCTGGCCGAACGCTTCGGGGCAGGCTGGGTCGTGTCGGAGATGATTGCGAGCAATGCGCTCTCGACCGGCCAGGAGGAGATGGTTCGCAAGCTCGGGCGGGGCGGCTCAAGCGGTCTGCCGCACGTGGTCCAGCTCGCCGGCTGCGAGGCCGAGTGGATGCGCCGCGGCGCCGAGATCGCCGCCGACGCCGGGGTCGACATCATCGATATCAACATGGGCTGCCCGGCCAAGCGCGTGACCAACGGCTATGCCGGTTCGGCGCTCATGCGGGTTCCCGACGAGGCGCTCCGGCTGATCGAGGCCGTGGTCGCCGCGACCCCCCTGCCGGTGACGCTGAAGATGCGGCTCGGCTGGGACGAAGATTCCCTCAACGCGGCAGAGCTTGCCCGCCGGGCGGTCGATGCCGGCGTCCAGATGATCACTGTTCATGCCCGGACGCGACAGCAGTTCTACAAAGGGGAGGCGCGCTGGCATCTGGTTCGGCCCGTGGTCGAGGCGGTCGGCGTGCCTGTCGTCGTCAACGGCGACATCGTCGATCTCGCGACAGCGCGCGAAGCACTCGATCGGTCGGGCGCTGCCGCGGTCATGATCGGCCGCGGGGCTCAGGGACAACCCTGGGTCGTCGGGCAGATCGGCGCGGCGCTCGTGGGCCGCGCGCCCGCCGAATCGCCAGCCGGCGCCGACCTCGCGGCGCTCGTGGCCGAACACTACGAGGCGATGCTGGTGGAGTACGGCGTTCGCGTCGGGCTTCGTGCCGCCCGCAAGCACCTCGACTGGTATCTCGCGGCGGCTTTCCGCGCCGCCGATCGCGAGCTGCGCCGCCTGCTGCTCGGTACGGAAGATCCCGAAGCGGTGCTCCAGCTTATCCCGGCGCTCTACGCCGGCGAGCGGAGGGGGGCAGCGTGAGCAGGGAAGACCCTCTCGCCATCGCCGTGCTGCAGGCGCTGCCGCAGCCGGTCGTCGTCTGCGACGAGAACGGTGCCATCGTCTTCGTGAACTATGCGGGCGAAGCGTTCTTCGGTGCGTCGCTCAGCGTCCTGGGCCGCCAGCGGCTCAGCGACGTGATTGCGTTCGGCTCCCCGATCATCAGTCTCGCGGCGGCAGTCGCGGCGCGGCGCGCGCCAATGACCGAGTACCGCGTCCGGGTCGGTTCCTCGCGTTTCGGGGAAACGGCCGACGACCGCATCGTCGATGTCTTCGCAAGCCCGCTCAACGACGACGACGGCCGCGTGGCGCTGCTCTTCCAGGAGCGCACCATGGCGGACAAGATCGATCGCCAGCTCGTCAGCCGCGGCGCCGCTCGCTCCGTGACAGGACTCGCGGCGATGATGGCACACGAGATCAAGAACCCGCTGTCCGGCATCCGGGGGGCGGCGCAGCTGCTCGAGCAGAGCGTGACG
>CAYRNE010000272.1:0-4450 GCA_964425245.1 uncultured Devosia sp. | reverse complement strand
TCGGCCGCCTACGCCGCGCGCTACCTCGCCAAGAACGTCGTCGCCGCCGGCCTCGCGGAACGCGCGACCATTCAGTTGAGCTACGCCATCGGGGTCGCCAAGCCGCTCTCCATCTACGTCGACCTGCACGGCACCGGCAAGGTCGACGAAGCGACGCTCGAGAAGGTTCTCGGCGACGTGTTCGATCTCAGCCCGCGCGGCATTCGCGATCGCCTCGATCTCAACCGGCCGATCTACGCCAAGACGTCCGCCTACGGCCATTTCGGCCGCAAGCCCGGTCGCGATGGTTCGTTCAGCTGGGAGCGGCTGGATCTCGTGCCGGCGCTCAAGGCGGCGGTGAAGCAGTTCGAAAGAGCGCCGGTCGCTGCCTAAGGCCCATCATCCGCTTACAGCCGGCGGCGAGCCGAGGGCTTTCTTCGGCCGCCGCTCCGGCAAGCGCCTGCACCGCGGCCAGGACACGCTGTTTCGCGAGCGGCTTCCCGACATCGGGATCGTGCTCGGCGAGGGGCCGCTCGACCCGCGAAGCCTCTTTCCAGGCGCCGAACGCATCGTCCTCGAAATCGGCTACGGGGGAGGGGAGCATCTTGCCCGCCTCGCCCGCGAGCATCCGGAAACGGGGTTCATCGGCTGCGAGGTCTTTTCGGGCGGCATCGCCAAGATGCTGCAGGCGCTCGACGAGGGCGGGCTCAAGAACGTCCGCCTCTTTACCGACGATGCGCTGCAGCTGTTGGTCAAGCTGCCCGATGCCGCCGTCCACGAGGTCTATCTGCTCTATCCCGATCCGTGGCCGAAAACGCGTCACCACAAGCGCCGCTTCGTCTCGCCGCTGACGCTGGGCGAGCTCGCGCGCGTACTGCGGCCGGGCGGGCGTTTCTGCTTTGCGACCGACATCGAGGACTACGCCAACTGGACGCTGGCGCACGTCGTGCGCGACCCGCGCCTGCGCTTCGCGCCGACCCGCCCGGGCGCCTGGCATGTGCCCTGGCCGGGCTGGCAGCCGACCCGGTACGAGGCGAAGGCGCGGTCCGAGGGGCGCCACACGAGCTTCTACATGGAGTTCGAGCGGCTGTAGTCTTCATCGATGCATTTGGCCGGTGGCTCGATCGCACCACTGGACAATCGCCGTTCGCGACCTACATCGGGTTCTCTGCCGCCTGACCACGGAGCTGACCCGTGCCTGCCGACCCCGAGCCCGACCCGTTCGATGGACTCCTGAGGGTCACGAACAGCAAGTGGACGATGGCGTTGATCCTGAAGCTGCGGGCCACGACGCTCCGCTTTTCCGAGCTCAAACGCGAAACCGGCGCGTCGCAGAAGGCGCTGACGCTCGCGCTGCGCGCGCTCGAACGCGATGGCCTCGTTTCCCGCACCTCCTATGCGACCATCCCGCCGCGCGTCGAATACGCGTTGACCGGTCTGGGCCGCGAGGCCCTGCGCATATTCGAGGCGTGGGAGCAATTCGCCGAGCGCTACGGTTCGGAGGTGCTGGCGTCACGCCGGCGCTTCGATGCGGCGCGCGAGGCGCATCACGCCGGCCGCGGCTGAGCGGCGGAGAGGGATTGGAGGGGCCGGCGTACCGGCCCCTCGGCAGTTGTCCTCAGTCGAGGTCGTCCGGGTCGACCCAGGTCAGCGAATGCATGCCCTCGGGTGCCGGCCGTTCGGCACCGACATCGAGGCGGCTCAGCACGCGCGTATTGTCGCCCGACTGGCCCAGGGGCTGCAGCGTATTGATGTCGAAGTACCGGAACTCGACCGATCCATCGGGCAGCCTCACCGTCGCGCGAACCCGGTTCGAGTCCTCGGCGAGGTCGATGACGTCGACGCCGCGCTCGTTGAGCGTCGCGCGTACGAGATCGTCGTTGAAGCTGGTGTCCCCGTGGTCGACGGCGAAAGCCGGGGCCGCGAGGGTGGTTACTGCAACGAATGCGGCGGCGACGAGCGTAAGGGAGGAGGTCTTGGTCATTTCTCAATCCTTTGCTGGATGAACGGCTCCGAGATGCGAACCGCCTCCCCCGTGCTCAAGGCCAGGATTGGGCGAATTCGGCTCTTGATTTCGCGCGCTCGCAACCGACGGTGGCACGCCGGAAAGCCGTGCTCCCTCATGCGCTTGAGGTGCCTGGAGGTGCCCTGGTTTCGTTTCGGCAACCATCGCGTGGCTATGGGCGCCCGCGCCTCCGCTTACCTCGGGAACCAAAGCTGTTAAGGTCGCGTCAGACGCTCAGCAAAGGAGCGGCAGATGCCTCAAAGCGTTGCGATTCTGGAAATCGAAAAGGTCACCCACAACGTCCGGCGCTACCGGTTCGAGAAGCCCGCGGGCTTCAAGTTCGAGCCCGGTCAGGCGACGGAAGTTTCGATCGACGAGGACGGCTGGCGCGACCGCAAGAGCCCCTTCACCTTCACCTCGCTCGCCGAATGGGATTTTCTCGAGTTCACCATCAAAAGCTACTTCGACCGTGACGGGGTGACCAACAAGCTCTGGAAGCTGGTACCGGGCGATCGGCTGCTGCTCCGCGATGTCTGGGGAACGATTGCCTACCAGGGGCCGGGCACCTTCATTTGCGGCGGGGCAGGAGTCACGCCCTTCATCGCCATCCTGCGCCGTCTTCACGCCGACGGCCGGCTCGCCGGCCACAGGCTCATCGCCTCCAACCGCACGGCCGAGGACATCATCCTGCGCGACGAGTTCGAGGCAATGGAAGGACTCGATGTGCTCTGGACGGTGACCGACGATCCCGAGGCCGAGGGGCTGCTGCACGAGCGGATCGGCGAGGACTTCCTCAAGCGCCATGTCAGCGACGTGAGCCAGGCCTTCTATCTCTGCGGCCCGGGCCAGATGGTGAAGGACCTGCGCGCCGCCCTTACGGGTCTCGGCGCCAGGACCGAGACGCTGGTCTGGGAGAAGTAGGCCCGGGCGACGTTGCCGCGCTCTCGACTCCGCCGCAGGCGCCGCGCTATGCCAGGTGCGGCCGGAGGCAACAGGGACCGTCACGTGCTGCGAATCGACCACGTCAACATCCACGCGCGCGACCCTCGCGCGGTGGTCGCCTTTCTCGAAACAGTACTCGGCGCCACCGAAGGCGAACGGCCGCCGTTCAACCATCCCGGCCACTGGGTTTATCTCGATGGCCGGCCGCTGTTTCACGTCGATCATCTCCGCGACGGCGAAGCAGCAGGCGGCCGAGGGCCCGTGGATCATGTCGCGATCGGCGTTTTCGACCACGACGCGATCAAGGCCCGGCTCGAAGCGAGCGGCGTACCGTACAAGGTCGCGGGCATTCCCGGCGGCGTCGGCCAGTTCTTCGTCGAGGGCCCGGACGGGCTCCGGATCGAGCTGCAATACGGACGCTGAGGCCGACGCAGGCCCCGCCCTTGCGCCGCGGCGCGCCGGGGACTATATAGACGCCAACATCACTGGCTCTCTTGTCGAGAGTGGGTGCCGCCCGGCCCCGCTCTTTTTTGTTACCTGCGGCGGCTCCGCGCTCATGCGAGCGGCCGCCCAAGTTGGACGTTCATGAGCTTCGAGCTGAACGCAAAACGCTACGTCAAGGAAACCGGCCTCGAGACTCGCATTGCGCGCATCGTCGAGCCGGTAGCGGCCGACCTCGGCTACGCCCTGGTGCGCGTCAGGGTGACGCCCGAGAACGGCTGCACGCTGCAGATCATGGCCGAGGACGCAAATGGCCGCTTCACCATCGCGGACTGCGAGCGGCTGAGCAAGGAACTCTCGCCGATCCTCGACGTCGAGGATCCCATAGACCGCGAGTACCACCTCGAAGTGTCCTCGCCGGGAATCGACAGGCCGCTGGTCCGCGCGCGCGATTTCCGGACCTATATCGGCCACGAAGCCAGGGTTGAATTATCCGACATGATCGAGGGCCGCAGGCGCTTTCGCGGCGAGATCGTTGCGGCGGACGGCGAGAGCGTTACCATCCGCCTGCCCGATGCGCCGAGTAACGAGAGCGCCGATCACCGGCTGCCGCTGCACCTCATCGGAGAGGCCAAGCTGGTGATGACCGATGCGCTCCTCAACCGCGCGCGGGACGATCAGGCGGAACACCCGATCGACGACGATCCCGACATCGAGACCGTCGAACTCATGGACGACGACAGAAAAGACTCCGAGGAGATGGAATAGATGGCCGTCAGTGCGAACCGGCTGGAACTGCTGCAGATCGCCGATGCGGTTGCCCGCGAGAAATCGATCGACCGGATGATCGTGATCCAGTCGATGGAGGACGCAATCGAGAAAGCGGCCAAGACCCGCTACGGCGCCGAGACCAATGTCCGCGCCGAGATCAATCCCAAGACCGGCGAACTGCGCCTGTGGCGGCTGCTCGAAGTGGTCGAGAACGTCGAGGAGCCGGCGCACCAGATCGCGCTCGCCGATGCGCAGGCCAGGTCGAGCGCCGCGAAATACGGCGACTTCATCACCGAGCCGCTGCCGCCCATG
>CAYRNE010000271.1:0-4463 GCA_964425245.1 uncultured Devosia sp. | reverse complement strand
CCAGCGCGTCGATGACCTCGCGGCTGGTGTGGCTGAGGCCCAGGGCCTGGTTGAGAATGAGGAAGTAGAGGGTGACACCCAGGAGGCCGAGGCCGGCGACGAGCAGGCCGGTGACGGCGCCCGACTTGAAGGCGAGGTCGAGCCCGCCCGCCAGGCTCTTGGTGGCGGCCTGGGCGACGCGCACATTGGCGCGCACCGAGACGTTCATACCGATGAAGCCTGCGGCGCCGGAGAGCACCGCGCCGATGACGAAGCCGATGGCGGCGTAGATGCCGAGCAGGAAGAAGGCGGCAATCGCAATCACCACGCCCACGATGGCGATGGTGGTGTACTGCCGGTTGAGGTAGGCCGCAGCGCCTTCGCGCACGGCGGCGGAAATTTCCTGCATGCGCGCCGTGCCGGCGTCCGCCGCCATCACGCCGCGCGTCGTCACGACGCCATATACGATCGAGAGTGCGCCGCACACCACGATCGCCCAAAGTAGCCAAGTCATTGAGTTGCCCTCGGTTTTTCGATGGAGCCCGGGACGCTCGCCGGTCCGGCGTCACGCGCGAAGAAGCGCGGACTGCCCTACCCGCCCACGGATTGGCGCGACTTTTGCCAAAAGCGGCCGGTTAACGCAACCGGATTCGCCGGTTTGCCGGGGCTTTCGGCTTATCCTGCGGTGAGGGCGTCGAGCGCGGCGGCGAGCGCGGCCGGATCACCGGCGACGCGGAGCGTCTTGAGGCGCGCGGTTTCGCCCGCGACGAGGGTGACCGCACCCCTGGGAACGCCGAGAGATCTGGCGATGAGCGCCACGACCGCCGCATTGGCCTTACCCCTGTCGGGAACGGCACGGACCCGTACGCGCAGGACGACCGACCCGTCGTCGCGGCTCTCGACGCCCTCGATGCGGTCTGCCGACGCATTGGGCGTTACGCGGAGGGACAGCAGGACCCCGCCGGGTTCCGCGCGGTAAGCTCGCGGCCCCACGGCGGCGCGGGGCTAGATCACGCGCCCGACGGCGATCGAGGCGATCCAGTTCTGCAGGAAGAAGATGATGATGAAGACGACGATGGGGCTCAGGTCGAGGCCGCCCATGGGCGGGATGATGCGGCGGATGGGCCTCAAAATCGGCTCGGTGATGGCATTGAGGACCCGCCAGACCGCGGCGACGAAATCGTTGCGGGTGTTGATGACATTGAAGCTGATCAGCCAGCTCATGATGATCATGATGAGGAACACCCACCAGACGATGGTGAGGATCATCGAAAGCGTCTGCAGGAGCGCGAAGGTCATGCTCGTCCCCGTCCGGGCTTAGTGCCGGTTCTATCTAGAGTTCCGGCGGTTGATCCGCAAGGCGGGGCTTGCGCGGCGGGCATCGAAGCGGAATTAATCCCGGCAAACGGCGGCAATGCCCGGGCGGAGCTATGCAATGACCGAACAGCAGTCCGGTTCTCTTTGGTCCTCCGGCGATGCCTACGAGCGCTACATGGGCCGGTGGAGCCGGCGCGTCGCGCCGTATTTTCTTGGCTTCCTGCCGATCCGGCCAGGTGCCGCGTGGGTTGACGTAGGCTGTGGCACGGGCGTCCTCACCGAGGCCATCCTCGAACATGCTGAGCCGTCCGACGTCGTCGGCGTCGACAGTGCCGAGGCGATGCTGGATCTGGCACGGGCGCGCATCGGCGACAGTCGCGCCAGATTCGCTGCCGGAAATGCCGCCGCCTTGCCGTTGCCGAACAGCGCCGCCGATTTGGTGGTTTCCGGACTGGTGCTCAACTTCCTGCCGGACAAGGCGGCAGCCGTCGCCGAAATGGTGCGGGTGCTCAGGCCGGGCGGCACGCTTGGGCTCTATGTCTGGGACTATGCCGGCCATATGCAGATCATGCGGCACCTGTTCGACGCCGCGCTCGCCTTCGATCCGCGGGCCGCGGATTTCGACGACGGAGCGAAAGCGCCGATCTGCCGTCCCGGTCCGCTCGCCGACCTGCTGAAATCGGCAGGCCTTGAGGCAGTCACCGCCGCGCCGATCGACATCGCTGCGTCCTTTGAAAGCTTCGAGGACTACTGGGCGCCGTTCCTCGGGGGGACCGGCTCGGCTCCCAGATATGTCGCTTCGCTGCCGGACGCCGACCGATCGCGGTTGCGCGACGCGGTACGCAATCGCCTGCCGACCGGACCGGACGGTGAGATTCTCCTCGCCGTCCGGGCATGGGCGGCCAAGGGAACGAAGCCGGCCTAGGGCGTGCGGCTCGGCCGCCAGGTAACGACCTTGAAGAGATAGAGCCCCACGACCGCGGCGAGGACGACCCATGTCAGCGGGTCGATGAAGGCCTCGACGAGATGATAGTGCTCGTGGAGGAGGAAGCCGGCGGTGACCAGCACCGTGTTCCAGAGCAGCATGCCGGCGGCCGACCAGAGGACGACCAGCCCGAACGGCATTTTCGCGAGCCCGGCGGGCACCGAGATGAGCGTGCGGACGATGGGAAAGAGCCGGCCGGCGAGGACGATCGGACGCCCCCAGCGGCGGAAGAGCGCCGCGGCATAATCGATCTCGTCGGCATTGAAGGCGAACCAGCGGCCGAACCTGTCGGCAAGCCATTTCACCCGGTCGAGTCCGAAATACCAGCCGAGCAGGTACCAGGGGATCATGCCGAGCAGAGAGCCGGCGGTCGCGGCGAGGACAACGGGAACGAAGCCGAGCCGGCCCTCGCCCGCCGCGAACCCGGCGAAGGGAATGATGAGTTCGGAGGGAATGGGCGGGAACACCGCTTCGAGCAGCATCAGGAGCACGATGCCGAGATAGCCGAGATTGGTGATTGTGTCGGTGATCCAGGCGGCCATCTTTGCTCCGTCAGCGCATCGCTTCCTATACCTTGTGCTCGCTGAGCCTAGGCGCTCGCCCGCGCCCGCATCTGCTTCTTGCGCTCGTTCGGGTCGAGCCAGATCTTGCGCAGGCGGATGGATTTGGGCGTCACCTCGACATACTCGTCGTCCGCGATATAGCCCAGCGACTGTTCGAGCGTCAGCCGCTTGGGCGGGGTGAGCCGCACCGCCTCGTCCTTGGAATGCGTCCTTATGTTGGTGAGCTGCTTGCCCTTCAGCGGATTGACCTCGAGATCGTTTTCCTTCGCATGCTCGCCGATGATCATGCCCTCGTAGACCTCGGTGCCGGGGTCGATCAGCATCGGCCCACGCTCCTCGAGGTTCCACAGCGCATAGGCGACCGCCTGTCCGGTGGCATTGGAGATGAGCACGCCGGTCCGGCGGCCCGGCAGCGGGCCCTTGTATGGCGCGTAATCGTGGAACAGCCGGTTGAAGATCGCGGTGCCGCGCGTGTCCTGCAACAGCTCGGGCTGGTAGCCGATGAGCGCGCGGGTGGGCACGTAGAGCCGCAGCCGGCTGCGGCCGGCGCCCGAGGGACGCATGTCGGCGAGTTCGCCCTTGCGCTCGGTGAGCTTCGAGACGACGACGCCCGTGTGTTCGTCGTCGACGTCGATGATGACCTCCTCGATGGGCTCGAGCTTTTGGCCGTTCTCTTCGCGCAGCAGCACGCGCGGGCGCCCGATGGTGAGCTCGAATCCTTCGCGGCGCATGGTCTCGATGAGCACCGCGAGCTGCAGTTCGCCGCGGCCCGCGACCTCGAATGAGTCGCCGTCGGGGTTTGGCGTCACGTGGATTGCGACGTTCCCCTCGGCTTCGCGCAGCAGCCGTTCGCGGATGACGCGCGACTGCACCTTGTCGCCTTCGCGCCCGGCGAGCGGCCCGTCGTTGATGCGGAAGGTGACCGAGAGCGTCGGCGGGTCGATGGGGCGCGCCGGGATCGGCTCGGTGACCGAGGGCACCGCGATGGTGTTGGCGACCGTCGACTCCTCGAGCCCGGCGATCGCCACAATGTCGCCGGCCTCGCCCACATCGATCGGCTGCCGCTCGAGCCCGCGGAATGCAAGCACCTTCGAGACGCGCCCTTTCTCGATGACCTTGCCATCGCGGCTCAGCGAATGGATGGCGTCGCCCGCCTTGACGGAGCCGGAAAAGATGCGGCCGGTGAGCAGCCGCCCCAGGAACGGGTTACGTTCGATGGTCGTCACCAGCATGCGGAAGGCGCCACCCTCGACCGAAGGTTCCCGGACGTACTCGACCACCTTGTCGAGAAGCGGCGCCATGTCGGTCTTGGGACCGGCGGGGTCCTCGCTCATCCAGCCCTGCTTGGCCGACCCGTAGAGCGTCGGGAAATCGAGCTGCTCGGGCTTGGCGTCGAGGGCCACGAACAGGTCGAAGATTTCCTCGAGCACGTCGAGGTGGCGCTCGTCGGGGCGATCGATCTTGTTGATCGCGACGATGGGGCGGAGGCCCCGCGCCAGCGCCTTGCCGACGACGAACTTGGTCTGCGGCATCGGGCCTTCGGCGGCATCGACGAGGATGACGACGCCGTCGACCATCGAGAGGATGCGCTCGACCTCGCCGCCGAAATCGGCGTGGCC
>CAYRNE010000270.1:0-4488 GCA_964425245.1 uncultured Devosia sp. | reverse complement strand
ATCGCGGAGCTCCGCGCCCAGATTGAACAGCTCCCGGGCGGCGTCGAGGATGGACAGCTCTCGCGGGTTGCGCGCGCCGCCCTGCAGCTCCACACCGAATTGCGCGTCGCCGAGCCCGAGACCGTGAGCACCTCGGACCTCCAGCGCCTCGGGCTCGAGATCGGTCGTCTCGCCGATCTCATTGCCACCGCCTACTTCGTCTGAGGCGATGCCATGCTCTACGACGTGAAGCTCGACCTGCACTACGAATACGAGGGATGGGTACACGGCGACCGGCACCACATCCGGGTGCAGCCGGTCACCGTCCCGCGCATGCAGCGCGTCGTCGCGGCATCCATGCACTTCGACCCACGGCCCGACTACGAATCTTCGTTCAGCGATTTCTTCGGCAACGCCGTCACCTCGATCGGCTATCGCGATTACCACGATCACCTCGACGTCCGGCTTTCGGCCCGCGTAGCGGTCGAGGATATCGATGTGCTGCCGGACCTCTCGCCCGAGCTTGCCCAGCTGCAGACAGAAATCGGCGACCTCTGGTCGCTTGCTCCCGACTCGCCCCACCATTTCCTGAGCGCCTCGCCGCGCGTGCCGCTCAGCCGCGCGATCACGGCCTACGCCCGGCAAAGCGTTGATCGGACCCCCAGCGTGCGCGCCGCCGCCCTCGACTTCTGCCTCGCGATCCACCGCGACTTTGCCTACGACAAGGACGCGACGCGGGTTGACACCTCGCCCACTGAAGCATTTGAGCTCCGACGCGGCGTTTGCCAGGACTTCGTCCACGTCATGATCGCCGGTCTGCGCGGCGTCGGAATTCCGGCGGGCTATGTGTCGGGATTCCTGCGAACCATCCCGCCGGAGGGGGAACCCCGGCTCGAAGGCGCCGACGCGATGCATGCCTGGGTCCGCGTCTGGTGCGGCGTCCATGCCGGCTGGGTTGAGTTCGATCCCACCAATGCAATGATTGCGGGCCCCGACCACATTACCATCGCCCAGGGGCGCGACTACTCGGACGTTTCCCCGATCGTCGGCGTGCTGCGCACCAGCGGTTCGCATGGGACGCGGCAGGCGGTCGACGTGGTGCACGTCGAATAAGGCCGGTTCGGGCGGAACCACGCCCTTTCCCGGAACCAATTGTGGCGATGGCCGTTCTCACGGCAAGCGCCTGCTGCAGCCTGGCTTTGCCGTCGCGAGAGGGCCGCTTGCTCCGAACTCGAGGAGGCAACCTTGGATCGTGCCCAGATCGACGCCCTCGAACGGGCCAGCCGCGCCGCGATGGCCTATGTCCCCCAGGACGAACCAGAGCGCTATTCAAGGCTTGTGACAGCAACCGTTCCCGCCCTCGGCATTCTGGCGGCCTGCGCCATCGTGCTGTTCGCGGTCCTGTGAGCGCCCTTACGGGCACCAGCGTCAAAGGAGAACAACATGGGCCTCGGCACCATACTTGTCATCATACTGATCCTGCTTCTCATCGGCGCCCTTCCGGCGTGGCCCTACTCTCGCTCCTGGGGAGTGTACCCATCCGGAATCCTCGGCGTCGTGCTCGTGATCGTCCTCATCCTCGTTTTGATGGGAACGATCTGAGCCCCGGCGGGCGGATGTCGCCCCCATTGCCAGCCCGCCCTTCGCTCCGGTTCCCCCCAACCGGAGCGAATTCTTTCCGCAAGCGGCGCGACGACGGTTGAGCCCGGAACCGCCGCCACAATCCGGGCGTTACCACCACAATTCACTGCCGATGAGGCCCCAAATGGCCAGCATGGACGAAACCGCAGCAACGACCAAGCGTGCACGCGATGCCGGGCGAAATGCCGCCGTAGCTGACGATGATCTCGGCGAGCAGATCGCCAGGCTGCAGAAGGATCTCAAGGAAATCGCCGCGACCGTCACGCGGCTCGCCGACCAGAAGGTCGACGAAGCGCGCGGCGCAGCCAAGCATGAAGTCCGGAATGTCGTCCGCACCGGCCAGCAGGCTGTCGAGGACATCCAGGATGAGTTCAGCCAGGTGGAAAAGCAGCTCAAGGATGTGATCCGGCAGAAGCCGCTGACCGCCGTGGCCGGCGCGATCGCTCTCGGTTTTCTCATCGCACTCGTCACCCGCTGAAGGCGTCAAGCGCGATGGGATTCCTCGCGTCGCTCGCCTCAATTCTGGGCATTGAAGTTTCCGAGCTGGTGTCCTCCTCGAAGAGGTCCGCCCTGCTCTGGTCTGCCATCGCGCTCTTTGCCTTCGTCGCGCTGGCCTTCTTGCTCTTCGCAGCCTACCTCGGGCTGACGCTTCTGATCGGGCCGATCTGGGCGGCCGTCGCCATCGGGCTCACCGCCCTGGCGATCGCCCTCTGCATCTATCTGACGAAGACGATCGCAGACGGCATTGCGAAGCGCCGCGAGGCGGAACGCCGGCGCTCGGCCGAAACGACGGCGCTCGTGACGACTGCCGCTGCGAGCGCCCTGCCCCTGCTGCTGAAATCGCCGCTGATGCGTAAGGTGGGCATACCGGTCGGCGCCGCGCTGGCCGCGCTCTATCTGGCGTATCGCAGCGATTCACACGACAGCGGGGGCACTCCGCCGACCGGCTAGGACACGCCCCGCAGCGCTGCTTCCTCGGACTGGTTTTCCTGGGCCGCGGGGCGTGCGAACGGCGCCAGCGACTGCGGCGCAAAAACCTTGAGACCGCCCGGGTGAATCATGAGCGCGACCTGCTTGGCGAGCGGGATCAGTTCGCCGTCGATGGCCGCTACCGTCCCGCGCTTGAACCTGGGGAAATTGAGCACCACCCGCTCGACACGCCGCTCGGCGATCATCGGATGCGCCTTCCACCGCCCCAGCATCACCTGGGCGATGAGCTTGAGCGTATCGCCGCTCGTCATCGGCTTGGCGATGTAAAGGCCGAGCGCGCCGCCAGCGAGGTCGTCGGCATAGGGAAGATGCCCTTCCGCGAGAAGATTGTTGGAGACCACGACGCTAGAGGCAAGACTTCGCTCGTCCCCATCTCGTGAATGGATTTCCACCTCGAACTTCAGCGGCCGGGATACGGCGCCGCCGATCGCCCTGAGGCCGGCGAACATCTTGGCCCACCGCCCCTGGTACGCGATGCTTTCGCGGATGCGGATCAATCGGGCGTGCAGCCCCACGCTGTACTGGTTGAGGAACGGCTGCCCGTTCGCTGTCGCGATGTCGACCCTGTAGAAGCGGCCGGCCGCCAGCGCCGCGATCGCTTCGTCGAGATCGAGCGGCATGTGCAGGGCGCGCGCGAAGAAATTCATCGTCCCACCGGGCAGCACGGCGAGCGGCTTGCCGGTCTTGAAGCAGATCGCGGCGGCGGACGAGATCGTTCCGTCCCCGCCTCCGACGACGAGGACGTCCGCTTCCGGGTCGGCGGCCGCCTCTTCGAGTGCCTCGATGAGGGTTTCGCTCTCGACCAGGCGGGAATCGAGCGTGATGCCGCTGGCGCGCAGCGTTGCGGCGGCGCGCTCGGCAAATGCCGGAGCATCGATCGTCCCGAAGGTGCCGCCTCCTACATTGAAGACGCCGACGAACCGCATGCTTTGCTCCTGGAGGCGATCAGGCCATCGCAACGTGGCGATAGCCTTCCCTCAACGCCTAGGCGGCAGGGGCCGTTGCAGCGATCTCGAGCTTTGGCAGAAGCACTGTGACCCGGGTGCCACCGCCGCCGCGGGCATCGTAACGAGGCTCGCCGCCGAACTGGATGGCGAGCTGCCGGATGATCATCGCTCCGAGACCGTTATCGGTTGCGGGCTCGGTCCCCGGATCGGCTTCGAGGCCGCGCCCGTCGTCCTCGACCATGAGAATGGCGCCGCCTTCTTCGGCGCGCCTGAGTCCGAGCCAGATCGTGCCCGAGCGTCCGTCGGGAAATGCATGCTTTACGGCGTTGATGACCAGTTCGCCCACGATGATGCCGATGGTCGTGGCGTCGCGGGCATTCACGACGAGGGGTTCGACAGCCGTCGTGAGGGTGATGGCCCGCCCCGTGACCTGCGTTGCCTGGAGATCCTCGACCGCAGCCTGCAGGAACTCGTCGATGCGGGTCGTTTCGAGGTCGTCGCCGAGCCGTAGCCGGCGATGGCCCGACGCGATCGCATGCACGCGGCTCTGCGCAGCTTCGAGCGCCTGCCTCGCTTCCTCGGAACGCGTTCGGGCGACCTGCAGCCCGAGCAGCGAGGAAACGGTCGCGAGCGAGTTTCCGATGCGGTGGTTGGTCTCCTGCAGCAGTGCCTCCACCCGCGCGCGCTCGCGCTCGGCGTGGGCCCTCGCTTCCTCCAGCTCGGCGGTCCGGGCCTTTACTCGCTGTTCGAGCTCGACGTTTTGCGATTGCAGCTGGTTGCTCGCGCGGGCAAGGTCGGAGACCTCCCGCTGGGTGCGGCTGAAGAGGCTGTAGGTAAGGATCGCGGCCCCCGCGAGCGCGACCACGATCGTCGCCGTGAGCAGCATGCGCGACTGATCGACCTGGGCGTTCCGCTCGACCAGCCTCCCGTC
>CAYRNE010000269.1:0-4497 GCA_964425245.1 uncultured Devosia sp. | reverse complement strand
GCACGCGCCGCCCGGGCCGGCCGGCGGATGTCGGTGATGTTAGGCGTCAGTTTGGTGATCACCGGCATGCGCGAATACTGCTTGCACCAGCGCACGACCATCTCGACGTATTCGGGCACCTGGCCCACGGCCGAGCCCATGCCGCGCTCGCTCATGCCGTGCGGGCAGCCGAAATTGAGCTCGATTCCGTCGGCGCCGGTCTCTTCGACCAGCGGCAGGATTGCCTTCCAGGCCTGCTCCTCGCACGGGACCATCAGCGAAACGACGACCGCCCGGTCGGGCCAGTCGAGCTTGATCTGCTTGATTTCGCGCAGGTTCTGCTGCAGCTCGCGGTCGGTGATGAGTTCGATGTTGTTGAGCCCGAGGAGCCGCCGGTCGCCGCCCCAGATTGCGCCGTAACGCGGGCCGTTGACGTTGACGATCGGCGGGCCTTCCTCGCCCAGGGTCTTCCAGACGACCCCGCCCCAGCCCGCCTTGAAGGCGCGCTCGACGTTATAGGCCTTGTCGGTCGGCGGCGCGCTGGCCAGCCAGAACGGATTGGGCGACCTGATGCCGACGAAGGTGGTGCGAAGATCGGCCATTGGGACCTCCTTACGCGGTTTCGAGAGCAGCGGCGGGCTGGGCGCCCAGGCTCAGGAACCGGTGAATGCTTTCGGCGGCGTCCCGGCCCTGGGCGACTCCGGTGACGGTGAGATCGTCTCCGCGGTCGGTGCAGTCGCCGCCCGCCCAGATGCCCTCGCGCGAGGTCTTGCCGTCGGCATCGATGGCGATGCGGCCGCCGACCAGCGTCAGGCCCTCGGCCCAGCGGTCCTCGAGCGTCTGGCCGATGGCCTTGAATACCTGATCGGCGGGCAATGTCAGCGTGTGGCCCATCCCGGTGAGCTTGCCGTCGAGGATGTGGGTATATTCGAGTTCGATGCCGGAGACCCGGTCACCCTCGGAGATCAGCCGCTTCGGCCGCAGCCAGTGGCGGATGACGACGCCGCGCGAAACCGCAAGATCCTGCTCGAAGCCCGAGGCGTTCATGTGTTCCTTGCCGCGCCGGTAGCAGATCGTGACTTCCTCGGCGCCGAGGAGCTTTGCCTGCACCGCCGCGTCGATCGCCGTCATGCCGCCGCCGATGACGACGACGCGGCGTCCTATGGGCACCATGGAGAGATCGTTGGCCTGGCGCAGCCGGGCGATGAAATCCACAGCGTCCTCGATACCTTCGAGATTGTCGTCCTCGCCCTCCGCGCGCAGCGCATTGACCCCACCGAGCCCGATGCCGAGGAACACCGCGTCGTAGTCCCGCTTGAGGTCGTCGATGCCGAGGTCGCGGCCGAGCTGGCGGTCGAGTTCGATGGTGATGCCGCCGATCGCGGTGACGTACTCGACTTCGGCCTGCGCGAATCCGTCGACGGTCTTGTACGAGGCGATGCCGTATTCGTTGAGGCCGCCGGCCTTCGGCTTCGAATCGAAGACAACGACGTCGTGGCCATAGGTTGCGAGCCGGTGCGCGCAGGCAAGGCCCGCGGGGCCGGCGCCGACCACCGCGATCCGCTTGCCGGTCGCCGGCGCGCGGGTGAAGAACTGCGCGTTCCGCTGCATCGCGGCATCGGTGGCGTAGCGCTGCAGCTGGCCGATCTTCACCGGCTTGCCCTCGGCCACCTCGCGCACACAGGCTTCCTCGCACAGCGTCTCGACCGGGCACACGCGGGCGCACATGCCCCCGAGGATGTTCTGCTCGAAGATGGTCTTCGCCGCACCCAGCGGATTGCCCGTCGCGATCTCCCGGATGAACATGGGGATGTCGATCGAGGTGGGGCACGCGTTCATGCACGGCGCGTCGTAGCAGAAGTAGCACCGCTCCGCCTCCACCACGGCCTCGTGGCGGTCGAGCGGCGGATGGAGATCGGCAAAATTCTCGACGAGCTCGGCCGGCTCCAGGCGGCCCGGCGCGATCCCCTCCCGCATCATGGTCTGGCTCATGTCCTGCTCCCCTTGAGCCATTCGGAAGAAGAACGCTAACGCAGGGGTGAACTTTTATCAATTGGTCAAAATTGGTGCCCGGCGCGCACCAAGATGGGGGAGTTCGACCGACGCCGAATGTAGGCCGCGTCAGTCGCCCGCGAGTTGCCGGATTTCGGCGAGCGCGGCCTCAGCGAGCGGGATGCCGTTCGCGAGGGAGTCGCGGCGGTTGGCGTAGCGCCGGTCGCCGGGGAGGCGCGTCTGGCCCGCCGCGTTGATCTCCCCGATCAGCGTTTCGAGCCGCGCGGCGAAGGAGGTGGCGGCGCCACGGGCGGGATCGATGAGGATGTAGGTCTGGCCTCCGTGCGGCGTTGCGGCGCCAGGATAGGCGCTCCAGTCGATCTCGAACGAGAAGTCGCTCCCCGCCAGCGCCGCGCCCATGATCTCCATCATCATGGCGATGGACGAGCCCTTGTGGCCGCCGAAGGGCAGGAGCGCCCCGCCGTCCAGCACCGCCCCGGGGTCGGTCGTCGGGTTGCCGTCGCGGTCGACGCCGTAGCCGGGCGGGAGCTGGCGGCCCTCGCGCGCGGCGATCTGCACGTCGCCGTTGGCCATGGCGCTCGAGGCCTGGTCGAAGACCAGCGGGTCCCTGCCTTCGCGCGGCGCCGCAAAGCCGAACGGATTGGTGCCGTAGACCTTGCGGTGGCCGCCATGCGGCACGACGCTCGCCATCGAGTTGATCATGGCCATGGCGATCAGGCCCTCCCGCGCGAAGGGCTCGATGTCCGGCCAGACGGCGCTGAAGTGATGCGCCTTGCGAACGGTAAGAACGGCAATGCCGTTGGTCCGCGCCTTGGCCACGAGCGGCTCGTGCGCCATTTCCATCACCGGCAGCGAGAATCCGTTTCGGCCGTCGGCGCGCAGCATGCCGGGCGCCACGTCCTCGAGCACCGGTACCGCCTTGCCGTCGACCCACCCGCTGTCGAGCGAACCGAGGTTTCCCTTGATGCGGAAGATGCCGTGGCTGTGGGCGCCGTCGCGTTCCGCACCGGCCATGTTTTCGGCGAGCAGCCTTGCGACCTGCTCCGAGCACCCGTGGCGCAGGAACATCGCCTTGAGCAGGCGAACGAGCTCATCGTAGGGCACCCGGACCGTCATTTCGCGATACGCGGCCAGGTGTCGGAAAGTCGGTATCCCGCGGGCCAGGGATCCGCGGGGTCGAGCATTTCAGTGCGCCGTCCGGTGATCCAGGCACGTCCCGAGATCGAGGGAATGATTGCCGGCATGCCGCCGAGCGTCGTGTCGGCGACGATGCGGCCCAGGAAGGCCGAACCGATGATCGAGCGGGCGAGATACTGCTCGCCGACCTGCATCTCGCCTTTCGCGCGAAGCACGGCGATGCGCGCCGAGGCGCCCGTGCCGGTGGGCGACCGGTCGATCTTGCCCGGCTGAATCGCCACCGCGTTGGCGGCGGTCAGCAGGCCGTCGCGCCGCTCGACGGGTGCCGCGATCTGGCAGAACGAGATGTGCGTCCAGTCGCGATTGGCGGGATGCGAGAAACCCAGCTGCTCGTTTGCCGCCCGGGTGATCCGGATGCCTGTCTCCGCCAGATCGCGCGCTTCGTCCGGCACGAGGCCGAAGCCGAGCGCTCGTGCATCGGCGATGACGAAACTGTCTCCGCCAAAAGCGGTATCGACCGTGAGCGTGCCCACGCCACCGACCTCGAGCGGCACGTCGAGCCGCGCGGCGAACGACGGAACGTTGGTGACCGTGACGCGCTCCGCCTTGCCGTTCAGGCATTCGGCGACCACTTCCACGAGGCCGCCCGGCGCTTCGAGCACGAGCCGCGTTTCCGGCTCGCTCATCGGCACGATGCCGGCGTCGAGCAATACGGTCGCGACGCAGATCGAGTTCGACCCCGACATCGGCGGGGTATCCTCGGGCTCCATGATGATGAAACCCATCTGCGCCCTCGGGTCCTTCGGCGGCACCAGCAGGTTGACGTGCCGGTAGACGCCCCCGCGGGGCTCGTTGAGGACGAAGTTGCGCAGCGACTGGTCGTTCGCGATGAACCGCGATTGCTCCCACCGCGTCGCGCCGGGCGGCGGCGCGACGCCCCCGACGATCACGTCGCCCACCTCGCCTTCGGCATGGCAGGCGATGATCTCGATGGAGCGGCTCGATCTCAAGCGATCACCTGCACCGGCTCGCCCAGGACGTCCCACTTCGGCTCGATGCCGAGACCGGGTTCGTCCGATGCCGTCATGAAGCCGTTCTCGCGCCTGGGGGCGCCCGCGGCGATCGAGACCGTGACATAGGAATTGAAGTCGGTTGCCGTGAAGCAGAACGCCTCCGGCGTCGACAGTGCGAGATGCGCGATGGTGGCGGTGACGATGTCCCCGCCCCAGGTGTCCTCGATGGTCATGGGAATGCCCGAGGCGACGCAGAGGTCGCGCATCTGGCGCGCCTTGGTAAGGCCGCCGACCTTGCTGATCTTCAGGTTGACGACGTCGAAGGCGTCGTCTGCGAGGCCGCGGACGAGATCGG
>CAYRNE010000268.1:0-4545 GCA_964425245.1 uncultured Devosia sp. | reverse complement strand
CTCTACGGCCAGCGCTACCTCGTCGGCGGGCTGACGGTCGGCGCCGTCAAGGGCTAGCGTCAGATACCGGGCGGCCTTCCTGGCCGCCCGGCCTTCATCCATCGGAGGCATGCCGAAGGGCTGGGCAGCCGTAACCGGCTCTCCGGGTTCGCCTGCGCGGCAAAGAACCCGGCGGAACCCGGCCGCAGTTAGAGCTCGATCTTCGCGTCGGGCCGCTGGGCCTTCAGCACCTGCAGCAGCGCGCGGATGTAGCCGAAGCAGTAGGAGAAGGCGATCGCGTTATCGGGGTCCGCACTGAGCGAAGGCACGTGGTCAGGCATCAGCATGTACTCGTAGCCGACGTCGGCGAGGACCTGGAGCGCAGCCCACATGTCCATGTCGCCCTCGTCGGGGAACACCTCCATGAAGGAGAGCTTGCGGCCGCTGATGTTGCGGAAGTGGATGTTGAAGAGCTTGCCGCGCTCGCCGAACCAGCGGATCACCGGGCCGATTTCGGCGCCGGGATCCTCGAGCATCTCGCCGACCGTGCCGATGCAGAAGTTGAGCCCGTGCCAGGGACTCTCATGCATCGAAACGAGTTTCTTCAAACCCTCGACCGTGCCGAGCACGCGCGTCACGCCCATGTAGCCTGGCGGCGTATAAGGATCGTGCGGGTGGCAGGCGAGGCGAATGCGGTTGCTCTCGGCGACGGGAACGACGCGCGCGAGGAAATAGTCGATGCGCTCCCAGTTTTCGTCCTCGTCCAGGACGCCGGCGATACCCGGCGGCGCGTCCTGGTCCATCTTCTCCCAGCGGAAGGTCGAGTTCAGCGAACCGCCGCGCCCGCGTTCGGGTTCGGAACGTGGGATGCCGATGATGTTGAGGTTGTATTTCGCGGCGGGAATGCCGGCCGCGGCGAGGTTCTCGATCAGCCGGCAGATCGAATCGATCTGCCGGTCGCGGTCGGGCCCGGCGGTCAGGATGTCGGGGCTTTGCGAACGTTCGATGGGCCAGGAGCTGAGCGGCAATTGCACCATGTCGAGCGTGAGCCCCAGCCCCTCCAGCCGGTCGCGGTGACGTTTCAGCGTGTCGAGCGTCCAGTCGTGCGGGTTGCCCTCGGGGTCGGCGCAGACATGGCTGATGCCGAGCTGGGCGAAGCGGCGGTATTCGTCGTCGGTCGTGACGCGGTTCTGCGTTCCGAGATGCACGTAAAATCTCCGTAACTGGTCCGGGGTCAGGCGATCTCGCGCGCCGCGGCGCGCACGGCCTCGAAGGTTTCGTCGATGACGTCCGCGCTATGCGCGGCCGAGACGAACCACGCGCCGCGTTCCAGGGCCCGGACGCCGCGCTTCAGGAGCGCGTGCGCGAAACGAACGTAGAGCGCCTGGTCGCGCCTCGCGACGTCGCGCCAGTTGCGCGGCGGTACGTCGATCCCGAAGGCGACGTGGAAGACCAGCGGGAACCCGGTGACGACCGCTTTGATGCCGGCCGCGGCGAGGATGTCGCGGATGCCGTTCTGAAGCCGCAGGCCCTCTGCGCCGGCGGTTTCGTAGTGTTCGGGGGTCAATGCCTCCTGCGTCGCCAGCATCGCCGCGATGGCCACCGGCTGCGCGTTGAAGGTGCCGCCGTGAAGCACGCCGCCCGTCGCGAAGCGGTCGAGAAGGTCGGCGCGGCCGACGATCGCGGCAACCGGAAAGCCGTTGGCAATCGCCTTGGCGAAGATCGAGAGATCGGGCGTGACGCCGAAGAGCGCCTGCGCGCCGCCCCGGTGCAGGCGGAAGCCGGTGATCACCTCGTCGAAGACGAGGATTGTGCCGTGCCTGCGGCAGGCGGCCAGTGCGCCCTGAAGGTATCCCGGTGCCGGCGCGATGGCGCCCTGGTTGCACATGGCGGGCTCCATGATGACGCCGGCGATATCGCCCGCGGCGAGCCGCGCTTCGAGCGCCGGAAGATCGTTCCATTGCAGGACCGCGATCCCTTCCGCTTCCGCCGGATCCTGCCCGGCGCTGCCGCCGACCGGCACCGGTTCCGTGCCGGGGCCCGCGGCATTGAGCGCAGGGGCCGTCGACCAGAGGATGTTGTCGAACCAGCCGTGATAGTGACCCTCGAACTTGATGATCTTCCGGCGGCCCGTGGCGGCGCGGCACAGCCGCATCGCCGCCTGCGCGACCTCGGAGCCGGACGAGCCGAAGCGCACGCGCTCGGCGCTGGGGATATGCTCGCAGAGGAGCCGCGCGGCTTGCGCTTCGAGGCGCGTCTGTGCCGCGAAGTGGATGCCGATATCGACCTGTTCCTTCACCGCCCGGCGCACGCCGTCGGGGCTGTGGCCGAGCACCATCGCGCCCATGCCCCCGTAGTAGTCGATCAGCCGGTTGCCGTCGGCGTCGATGAGATACGGCCCCTCGCCCCGCTCGAAGACAAGCGGGCCGGGCTGCATCCCCATGCGGAAGTTGGAACTCACGCCGCCGGCAATCCAGCGTGCATGATCTTCGATGAGCGCCGCGGATTTCGCGAAGCTCAGCAGCGGCCGTTCGCCGGCCGCGCGGTCGCCGGTCGTCACGTAGTCGTCTCCTCCACCTTTGCGAAAGAGCAAAGCCCGGCCTAGTCTCGATGTAAAGGGAGGCTTGGCCTATGCGCGTCTTCATCGCCACGATGGGAACAGAAACCAACACCTTCGTCTCGTTCCCGACGGGGCTCGACGATTTCCGCAGCGGCCTCTGGGTCGAGAACGGCATCGAGAACGAACCGGCGAGCCCCTGGTCGGCGCCGGCGAAGACGTGGCTGAGACGGGCGCGCGAGAAGGGCTGGCAGGTGGTCGAAAGCCTGCATGCCTTCGCCGAGCCGGCGGGGATCACGACGCGCCACGCCTACGAATTCATGCGCGAACGCATCCTCTCCGACTTCAAGGCTGCGGGCGAGGTCGACGCTGTGCTGATGTTCCTCCATGGCGCGATGATCGCCGACGGTTATGACGACTGCGAGGCCGATCTCATCTCGCGCATGCGCGAGATCGCCGGGTCTCGCACGCGGATCGGCATCGAACTCGACCTACATGCCCACATCGACGAAGCGCTGACCGAGGCGGCCGACCTCATCGTCTTCTACAAGGCTTATCCGCATATCGACTACGCCGAGCGCGCGGACGATCTCTTCGCGCTGATGGCGCGGACGCTCGAAGGCGAGGTCGAGCCCGTGATGGCGCTGCACGATTGCCGGACCATGGGACTCTTCCCGACGACTCGCGAGGGACCGATGGTCGATTTCGTCGCGCAGATGTTTGCCGCCGAAAACAGGGACGGCGTACTGTCGCTCTCGCTCAACCACGGATTTCCCTGGGCCGACGTGCGCCACGCCGGCGCGAAAATGCTCGCGGTGGCGGATCGGGACAGGGCGACCGCGCAGCGCGCGGCCGAAGACTTCGGCCAGCGCTTCGAAGCCATCCGCGCCGAGGCCATGCTGCCCTTCGTCTCGCTGGACGATGCGATCGCGGCCACAAAACAGCGGGGCGACAAGCCGATCCTTCTCGCGGACACCTCCGATCAGACCGGCGGGGGGGCGCCGGGGGATACCACCTGGATGCTGCGGGCCATGCTGGATGCCGGCATCCGCGATGCCGTCTACGCGCCGCTCTGGGACCCGCTGGCGGTCGGGCTCTGCTTTGAGGTCGGCGTCGGCGCGAAGCTGCCGCTCAGGCTTGGCGGCAAGTTCGCGCCCGAGTCCGGGCCTCCGATCGATGCCGAAGCGGAGGTGCTGCTCCTGAAGCGCGACGCGCATCAGGACCAGCTCCAGAACGAGCGGGTGCCGATCGGAGACGTCGCGGTGGTCGTTGTCGGAGGAATCGAGATCCTGCTGGTGACGCGGCGTACCGGCGTCTTCTCGCCGACGATCTTCACGCACCACGGCATCACGATTGAGGACAAGCAGGTAATCGGGCTCAAGAACCTCTACCGGCACCGCGACGTGTTCCGGCCGCTGACCCGCGAGCAGCTCTTCGTCGCGACACCCGGGGTCTGCACGCCCGATTGGAAGTCGATCCCCTTCACGCGCATTCCGCGGCCGATGTGGCCGCTGGACGGCGGCTGAGCCTCAACCGATCCCGGCGTCGACCCTGATTGTCTGGCGCGTGATCAAGGCGCTCTGGTCCGACGCGAGGAACAGCACGGCCTTCGCGATCTCGACGCCGCTCAGCGGCGCCTTCAGCATCTGGCGCGCCACGATGTCCTTGATGCGATCGACGCCTGCCGGGCCGTACCACAGCCTGATCTGACGTTCGGTCGGCACCGCGCCCGGCTCCACGATGTTGACGCGGATATTGTCTTCGCCGAAGCCGCGGGCCAGGGCGCGCGAGAGCCCGTGAACCCCGGCCTTGGCGGTGACGTAGTGGGTTGCCGGGTCACCGCCCGAATGCCACCAGATCGACGAGAAGTTTATGATCGAACCGCCGCCCAGCGCGCGCATCTGCGGACGCACGGCCTGGGCGGCGAAAAACTGCGGCTTGAGGTTGATGCTCAACGACCGGTCCCAGTCCTCGGGCCTCATCTCGTCGATCGGCCGGCGCTCGTCGTT
>CAYRNE010000267.1:0-4601 GCA_964425245.1 uncultured Devosia sp. | reverse complement strand
GCCGGCCGCCTCGAGCTCTCTCGCTTCCGCGTTGAGCAGCTCGGCGAAGGCCATGGCCATGTCGGCGCGCCGGCCGTAATGGGCGTCGGCTATCGTGTCGCAGATCGTCATCGGTCCGGGCAGGGTGAATTTGATCTTGCGGTTCGTGTGTCCGCGCACGAAGGCCGCCTGGTCCTTGTGGACCGGGCCCTTGCGGCGCACCGGGCCGGTGACGGTGGGCACCTCGACGACGTAGCGGTTATTGCGGATGCCCATCGGCGTCTTGAGGTTCCAGTCGATCCCCTCGACGTGTTCGAGGAAGCCGTGAACGAAATGGATGCGGAACTGCTCGCCGTCGGTGACGGTGTCGATCCCGGCGTCCTCCTGCTCCTTCACCCAGAGCAGCGCCGCGTCCCGCTGCCGCATGGCGAGCGCGTCGCCCTCGGCGGCCCACTTCGCCCAGAGCTTTTCCGGCTCGGCCAGCCATTCGGGCTTCGGCAGGCTGCCGGCGATCGTCGTTTCGAACATGAACGTGCTCCTCCCCGCAGGGAGACTAGCAGACGACTCGCGATCGCCAAGTCTGGACGTGCGCGTCGGGCCACCGGCGCATCGGCCGCCGCGATCTCGGGATCTAGGGGGTGCCCTTCGCGACCGGGAAGGTCAGCGTGAACACCGAGCCGTTGTCGTTCACCTGGCTCGCTTCGCCCTGCAGCTGGCTGGTAAAGCCCGCAATCAGCCGCCGCCCGATGCCCTTGGCGGGCGCCTCGGGGTCGAAACCGACGCCGTTGTCGCTGACCGTGAGGATCGCCCGGCCGTCGCCCAGCGATTTGAGCGACACCCTCACGGTGCCGGTCCTGCCATCCGCGAAGGCATGCTTGAAGCTGTTCGAGACGACCTCGTTGACGATCAGGCCCAGGGGGGTTGCCGCATCCTTGTCGACGGCAACCTCCTCGATGTCCTCGATGACCGTCACCCCGGGGTCGTGTCCGGCCCGGATGTTCTCGATGAGGGTGTGAAGATAGGCTTTAACGCGGACCTGGGAGAAGGTCTCCGAGCGGTAGATGTGCTCGTGCACCGCCGACATCGCGGCGATGCGCTGGCTCATGTCGGCGCGCACGGAACGCGGGATCGGCTGCAATTGCAGCAGCGAGTTCACCGATTGCAGATTGTTCTTCACCCGGTGGTGAATTTCACGGAACAGCCTCTCGTTGTGCTCGAGGGCCGCCGCAAGCGACCGTCCCGTCGCCTCCGAGCGGCGCAGCAGCCGCGCCGTGATCAGCGAGCCCGCCAGCAGCGCCACGGCAATCGGCGCGATCAGCAGCGAGACGATCAGGATGGAGTTCCAGAGCCCCGCGAGAGCCGTCTCCCGCGCAATCGAGGCAATGGCGATGTAGCCGAACTCGGGAACATGATTGAAGCCGACGATCCGCGTCACGCCATCGACCGGCGAGGCGGCCGATTCGTAGCTGCCGGCCCCGGCCTCTTCGATGGTGGTGAAGTTCGGCATGCCGCTCACGTTCATCGGCTCGCTCAACGGTGGATTGCGGGCGATCACCCAACCATCCGCACGGATGACGCTGATCGTCGAGCCCGGTCCGAGATTATGCGGCTCGGCAAATCGGTGCAGGACCTCGGCCCCGATGATCGCCACAGCGACGCCGGTAAAGACCCCGTCGGCTTCGAGGCGGCGGGCGACCGCGAACGTGTCTTCGCCGGATTGAGGATCGTTCTGGTAGGCGCTAAGCGACCAGGGTTGTCCGCCGGCGACCGCCTCGAAGAATTCCCGGCCGGCAATTCCAGCCTCGGCAGGCGCGCCCGAGTCTCCTCCCGCGACCAGCGTTCCGCTGGCGTCGTAGATCTCGATTCGCATTCTCATCGGCGCCGAAGCCGTTTCGGCCTGGGCATCGGACAGCATCCTCGCCAGGGCCTCGGGCGATCCATCGCCTGCCTGCCGCGCCAGGTGATCGAGGCTCGCGTGCGCGGTGGCGAAGACCCAGCGGGTTTCCTCCGCAACGATGCTCGCGGCCGTCTGCACGCGCTCTTTCGTGTTCTCTATGGTCGTGTAGAAGCCCTGGATGCAGAGCAGCACGAAGATGCCCACAATGAGTGCGACGAGCGCGATGCTCGCCGCGACGACAGTGTCGGCCGCCTCCCAGCGGCGCCGTCGCTGCGGTGCCGGCGCCGCCCCGCTGGCGGGGGCGGGGTCGGAGGCCGAGATCGCCGCCGCCGCGCTGCTGGCTTCGCTGGTCATCCAGGCGTCCCCCCGGCGCTCAGTTCCCTCACCGCGGACAATAGCAGTTCTTCCCGCCACGGCTTGGTGAAGAAGCGCGTACCTTGAGGCAATTCTGCCTTATCCGCTCCCACTTGTCCGGAGATAACGATGAGTTGAATGGGCGGCCACCTTTTGCGCACGAAGTGGGCCAGTTTTATCCCATCCATCGAGCCCGGCATATCGACGTCGGTAATGACAACCCTGATGTCGGGTTGCTGCTCGAGTACGCGAATGGCGGAGTCGGCATTTGCCGCTTCGATGGCAGTAAAGCCCGACTCTTCCACCAGGCTGACCATTCCCAGGCGGATGAGCGGCTCGTCCTCGACAACAAGGATCTTCATGAGTTCGGCCGAACCCCAATTCGGCACGTAACGCGCATCGAGGCCATTTGTTCCATTCGGCGGTCAACGCCCAATGGACCGCGCCACAGAAGTTCGCATATCGAACAAATAACCGCTATGCGCACAGTTCGGTTGACCCCGGAAAGCGCCACGCTAGGCTCGGCCCGTTGCCAGCAGGAGGGCCAGGTGGCTCGTTTTGTTTCGCTCGCCCAGGCGGTGCGCGAGAATCTCGAAAATGGAGACAGCGCGGCCTTCGAGGGTTTCACGCATCTCATCCCTCACGCCGCCGCGCACGAGGCGATCCGCCAGGGCTTCAAGGACCTGACGCTGATCCGCATGACGCCCGACGTGATCTACGACCAGATGATCGGCATGGGCATGGCGAAGAGGCTGGTCTTTTCCTATGCGGGCAACCCCGGCGTGGGCCTGCTTCGCCGGCTGCGCGACGCGGTGGAGAACGGCTGGCCCAATCGGCCGGAGGTCGAGGAACACTCCCATGCGGCCATGGCGAACGCTTACGAAGCCGGCGCCGCGGGTCTGCCGCTCGCCGTCTTCCGCGGCTACAAGGGAGCCGGTCTTCCGGCGGTGAATCCGAACATCAGGTCCATTGCCGACCCGTTCACGGGCGAAGTGCTCGCCGCAGTTCCCTCGATACGTCCGGACGTGACCTTCATCCACGCCCAGCGCGCCAGCCGGCGTGGCGACGTCCTCGTCGAGGGCATCATCGGCGTCCAGAAGGAAGCCGTTCTCGCCGCGAAGCGCGCGGTGGTCACGGTCGAAGAGGTGGTCGAGGATTTTTCGGGCGTCCACCCCAACGCCTGCGTCCTGCCGCACTGGGCGATAACGGCGATCGCGGTGGTGCCCGGAGGAGCGCATCCGAGCTACGCACACGGCTACTACAAGCGCGACAACAGGAGCTATCTCGAGTGGGACAAGGTGGCCGCGGATCGCGAGGGTTTTGAGGCCTGGATGAAGGCCAATGTCATGGACGTGGGCCCCGAAGTCTTCGCCGGCCGCGTGGAGGGGTTGCGTCATGGCTGACTTCACGCCCGACGAAATGATGACCATCGCGGCGGCCCGCGCGCTCGGCAATGACGACGTCTGCTTCGTCGGCATCGGCGCGCCGTCTGCTGCCTGCAACGTGGCCCGGCTCACCCACGCCCCCGACATCACGCTGATCTACGAGTCGGGCACCATCGGCACGGCGCCAGACGTGTTGCCGCTCTCGATCGGCGACGGCGAACTCTGCGAGACGGCGCTGACCACGGTGAGCGTCCCGGAGATGTTCCGCTATTGGCTGCAGGGCGGACGCATCACCATCGGGTTCCTCGGGGCGGCGCAGCTCGACCGGTTCGGCAACATCAACACGACTGTCATCGGCGACTATCATCATCCGAAGACGAGATTGCCCGGCGGGGGCGGCGCGCCCGAGATCGCCTCGTCCTGCCACGAGGTCTTCATCACGCTGAAGCAGAGCAAGCGGGGCATGGTCGAGAAGATCGACTTCGTCACCAGCTTCGGCCATGGTGACGGCGGCAATGCGCGCGAGAAGCTGGGCCTCACCACCAAAGGGCCGACGCTGCTCATCACCGATCTCGCGATCTGGAAGCCCGATGCCGTCACCAAAGAGTTCACCGTGACCTCTCTGCATCCAGGCGTGACGCGCGTAATGGTGGAGGAAACCTGCGGGTGGCCCGCGAAGTTCGCCGAAACGCTCGATGAAACCCCGCCGCCGACCGAACTCGAACTGACGACCCTGCGCGACCTCAAGGCCCGCACGGCGAAGGCTCATGGCCAGGGCGAGGGACGCGCGGATGGCTGAGGCCTTCATCTGCGACTACGTCCGCACCCCGATCGGCCGTTTCGGCGGCGCCCTCGCCGCCGTCCGCACCGACGACCTCGGGGCAGTGCCGCTCAAGGCGCTCCTTGCCCGCAATTCTGGCGTCGACTGGGAGGCGGTCGATGACCTGATCCTCGGCTGCGCCAACCAGGCGGGCGAGGACAACCGT
>CAYRNE010000266.1:2239-4608 GCA_964425245.1 uncultured Devosia sp. | reverse complement strand
TCCCGGGCAACAACAACCCGGTCGGCGTCGAGGTGAAATCGAGCCGCGACACGGTGGCGTTCCACCCCTACTACACGATGAAGGACCTGTTCTTCATCGTCCTGTTCTTCATTCCGTTCGCCTGGTTCGTGTTCTTCGCCCCCGATATCCTGGGGCACCCGGACAACTACATCGAGGCGAACAGCCAGGTGACGCCGGCCCACATCGTGCCCGAATGGTACTTCCTGCCGTTCTACGCGATCCTCAGGGCCATCGATTTCAACATCTTCTTCATCGATTCGAAGCTCGGCGGCGTGATCTTCTTCGCCGGTTCGATCCTGATCCTGTTCTTCGTGCCCTGGCTCGACACCTCGAAGGTGCGTTCGGGAACGTTCCGGCCGATCTTCAAGTGGTTCTACTGGCTTTTCGTCGCCAACTTCGTGCTGCTGACCTATCTCGGGTCGGCGCCGGCGGAAGGCATCTACGTGCTCCTCGCCAAGATCGGCACCGCGTACTACTTCCTCTACTTCCTCGTCGTCCTGCCGCTGCTCGGGCGCCTCGAAACGCCCCGGCCGCTGCCGACGAGCATCTCCGAGGCCGTCCTGGCCAAGCCGCACTGACCATCGGGACCGCGATACAATGATCAGACCCAAGTCCCTTGTCGCCGCCGTTCTGATGGCCCTCGCGGTCACCGCCGTTCCGGCGGCGGCGCAGGAGCATGCCACCGTCACGGTCGAAAAGCAGCCCTGGAGCTTCGCCGGGGTCTTCGGGACCTACGACCAGAACCAGCTGCAGCGCGGCTTCCAGATCTTCCAGGACGTCTGCTCGGGGTGCCACGCGGCGCGGCTGCTGGCCTTCCGCAACCTCAGCGAGCATGGCGGCCCCGGCTACTCGGAAGAGCAGGTGAAGGCGCTCGCCGCCGAGTACGACATCGCCGACCCCGAAGCCGAGGGCGGCGTGCGGCCCGGCATTCCGGCCGACCGCTGGCCGGCTCCCATGTCGGACGCCGACGCGCTCGCCTCGTTCGGCGTCGTACCGCCCGATCTCTCGGTGATCGCCAAGGCGCGCAGCATCGAGACGCCCTTCCCGTGGTGGATCCTCAACTACTTCACCGGCTACTCGGAGGGCGGCCCCGACTACATCTATGCGCTCCTCACCGGCTATCACGACGAAGTCCCGGCCAGTGCGCCGGCGGACTTCGAGCTGCCGGACGGCAAGTACTACAACGACATTTTCCCGGGCCACGCGATCGGGATGTCGCCGCCGCTTGCTGACGGCATGATGGAATACGAGGACGAAAGCTTCCCGCGGACGCTCGACCAGTATTCGCGTGACATCTCGGCGTTCCTCATGTGGCTCGCGGAGCCGCACCTCGTTGCGCGCAAGGAAACCGGGTTCCGCGTGATCCTGTTCCTCATCGCCTTCGCCGGGCTCATGTGGTTCGTGAAGGAGAAGCTCTGGGCGCCTATCCATCACCACAACCCGTCGCCGGACGAGGTGGCGCAGAAACGCGAGAAGGCCAAGGCCTGACCCCGCCCGAGGAGGCGGATCGGCGCGGCCGGTCCGCCGCGCTTGCATGGCGAGTCCTGCTGTACGATAGTCTGCCCCGCGTATCGCCACCGGGGAGGGGTCCATGTCACTTGTGCGGATAGCCCTTGCAGCCGCCGTAACGGCCGCAGCAGTCGCCCGTCATCCTGCGGTGCGGGCCGGCCTCCGCGTCGCGCCGCAGCTCATCACCCCCGCCATGCGCGAGAAGGCTGCCGATGCGGCGCTGGCCGCCGCTTATCGTGCGGGGGCCGCTGCCCGGCGCATGGTGCCGCGAAAGCTGATCGGCGACCGATAGCGCGCGGGTTCTTGACCGCGCCGCAGAACCCGGTTCTTCTCCCGCCGCAATAGCCGGAGCCGGTGCCCATGCTCGACCTCAAGAGCCTCGTTCGTTCGATCCCCGACTACCCCAAGAAGGGTATCCTGTTCCGCGACATCACGACCCTCATCGAGAGCCCCGAGGGGTTCCGCGAAAGCGTGGCGCGGCTCGCGGCGGCCCATCGCGACATCGGCATTACCCATGTCGCGGGGATCGAGGCGCGAGGCTTCATTTTCGGCGCGGGCGTCGCGATCGAACTCGGCGTCGGTTTCGTCCCGGTGCGCAAGAAGGGAAAGCTTCCGGGCGAGACGATCGGGCAGAATTACGCCCTTGAGTACGGCGTCGATACGATCGAGATCCATGCCGACGTGCTCGAGCCGGGTGACCGGGTCCTGATGATCGACGATCTCATCGCCACGGGCGGTACCGCACTCGCTGCCGTGACGCTCCTGAGGCGTACCGGAGCGGCCGTCCAGCACGCGGGTTTCGTCATCGATCTGTTCGATCTCGGTGGCGCGGCGAAGCT
>CAYRNE010000266.1:0-2139 GCA_964425245.1 uncultured Devosia sp. | reverse complement strand
GGACCGAGAGCGAGGCCAATCCCGAGCGCAACGGTGTTGATCCCCGCGACCTTGCCCTGCGCACCCTTGCCGGTCGCAAGGCTCATGGCGGCGAGGTTGGCGGGCACGACAAGCCCGAGCGAGGCGCCCAGCACCACCATGGCAGCAATCATCAGCGGCTGCGTCGGCGCCAGCGTCAGCCCCAGGAGCCCGGCGAAGGCGCCGGTGCCGCCGACGACGAGCATGCGCATCGGCGGCCAGCGCAGGCGCGGCGTCAGGATCGCCTGTGACAGGAACATGGCCGCCGCCGCGGCGGTGATCGAGGCTCCGGCGAATCCCACAGCTGCCGCCTGATCGAGACCGAACTGGTCCATGAGGCGCAGGCCGATCGTCGGCTGCACCGTGCTGTAGGCGGTGAATGCGAATGCGGTGACCATAAGGAACGGCCAGATCTGGCCAAGGGGCACGCGTGTGCTGTCGCGCTCGATCGCCTTGTGTCGCCGCGGTTCGGGCAGGAGGAAGAGCGCCATCGCGAAGGCGAAGGCAGCAAGAACGCCCAGCAGCGCGAATCCGAGCACAGGGCTCACCCCGCCTACAATCCAGACGAGCACCGAGCCGCCGATCGTCCCGATGCTGATCGTCGCGCTGAGAAGACCCATGCCCGTCGTGCGGGTCTCCGGCGTCGTGATGTCGGCCGCATAGGCCTGGGTCACGGGGATGAGGGCCGAGCTGAAGGCCGCCTGGAAACTGCGCGCAACGATCACGATAAGAAATACGCTGAAGGCAGCGAGCCCGCCGCCCACGCCCCAGAGCAGCAGCGCAATGACGGTCGGCGTCACGGCCACGGCCGACATCGCGGCAACCAGCACCGGCCGCCTGCCGACCCTTTCCGAAAGGAAGCCCCAGAGCGGGGCCGTCAGCATGCCGAGCAGCGCCCCGCCGCCGAGGATAATCCCGGTTTCGGTTTCGACGAGTCCGATGCCGCGCCCCACCGAAGGCAAGGTTGCATAAAGGAACGACTGGGCAGCCGTGTTGACGAACAGTCCCAGGAGTACCGACCACAGCCCGGTCGCCAAGAGCGACATCGCCATCCTCAGAAATTCTGCGCCAGTTCGCCGAGTATGGGTCTGCCCGATTAAGCCTCCGTTAAGGGATCGAACCGGTTCCGGTGGATAATCCGACGAAGCGCTGGCGCTGCACAAGAGTACCAACCACCTGGATTCGGGCTCAGCCCTGCCAGCCGGCGGACTCGGTCGTCATTCCGGCGACAGCCGGATCGTCCGCCCCGTCGAGCAGGGCGGCCGAAATCGCGCTTCCCGCATCCGCGAGCATCTCTATGCCGGCGGTCGCCAGCGCGAGAGGCGTCAAAATCGCAAGGAGCGCGACGATCCAGGCCAGATAGGCGGCCAAATTGCCGGTTCTGCGCATGGTGCTTTCCTCCGCGTCGTTCCTGCCACCATGAGCCCACACCCTTGAACCGGCGCTGGGCGGCCCGTTCAGCTTTGCGTCGGGATGGCGGGATCGCCGCCCGCCCGTGGGCGGACGGCGGCGCGCGTCAACTCCGCGGCAGCTTGGGGATGCCCGGGAGTTTCACCTCGATGCGAGGCGCAAGCCGATCCGCTTCGGGTGCGGGGCGGGGCGCCGTGCCGTGCTTGCCGGGCACGGCGCCGGGTTTGCCGCCGCCCTTCCACGATTGCCGCGCCGAGGGGGCGGGACGCTGGTAAGTGATGAATTTCGGCATAAGCAGTCTCCTTCCCCGCCGCGGCGTCATGCGCGCGAGCGGAGTCCGGCGGCGCCGGGCAAACGGCGAGCCGGCGCGGGTTTGCGATTGTGGTGAATGAAGACTGGACGCCGGGGATGCCGGACAGAGTCCGGCTATCGACCTTGAAGCATCACGCTGGCCGGCATCCGCGCATCGATCGCCGCACGCTCACGCGTGGGAGACTTCTGCCCGGGCGTCCGCTGTGATGCTCAGATCATTTTCCGGCGATACCTCTTGCTCGAAGGGCTGCGTGGATAGTCCGGCGCCGCAGCGATGTCAACCTAGCGCGGCACGCAGGTCAGGACCGGCTTCTCCTTGGTCGAGAGCGTCAGCAAATCCTCGCCCGCTTCGTTGAAGCTCAGCACACCGACCTCGATGCCTGCATTGACCAGCAGGTT
>CAYRNE010000265.1:0-4637 GCA_964425245.1 uncultured Devosia sp. | reverse complement strand
CCGAGCACCGAGAACGACTCGCCAAAGGGGCATTCCGGAAAGTCCGGATATCCGATGCGCAATACATAGCGTTCGGGATCGCGGTCGAACTCGTTCTTGTAGACCTTGCGCAGGCCGTAACGGCTCGGGACGTCGCCATCGTCGGCAAGCTCGGTATAGCGGTTCTCTACCAGCCGCCCGGCTAACCCGCGGTCGCAGATCTCGTCGAAAATGTCGAACGCGTCGATCAGCAATCCCTTGCTGTGCGTCTTTTGATCCGAAATGGCATAGACATTGGAGGCATCCCCGGCATCGGGCCCGCTCTCCAGACGGAGAGCGGTGTCAACGTGGATGTCCCTCGGGTCTAGCGGAGAATTGAGCGCCAGGTCGAAAAGATGACCATCCTTGATGCGATACTCATGATCGTAGCCCTTGTTGACGAGCCGCGAAACTGCCTCCACGACATCAGCTACTTCTAATCTCATCTGAAACTCCTGGCGCAAGCGTTCACAGCGGCCAATGGCGCTCGATCACCCGCGCCGCGACGATCCTTTCGGCATCGAGATGGTCAACATGATGTGCAAAGGACAATCGAGGCACATGTGAGCGCAAACAACCCGGCAACCCTCGCAGCGCCGACTATCTTAGCCCCATCCGTCGCATGATGCATTTCACGGAATCCTTTCTCATCCGGGCCAGTCGGCTTCGGCACGGCGCGCGCTGCCGCTTCGCTGCGCATATCCACAGACGTGGCGACGACAGCCGAAGACTCAAGCGTCAGGCGCACCGCGACGCTGGTTGACGATTTCGACGACCTTCGCGCTCCCTCGGTGATTCCCGTGTCCGCCGCTATTCCGGGTCTGGGGTTGCGAAGGTGTGGTCGTCGAATCGGCGCGGGCGCGACAGCACGGCCATGTATCGGACCCGATCCACGCGAATATCTTCGAACGTCCCGTCGTCGTGACGAATGACCAAAAATTCTGCGGGTGGTCTGACCGCTAGATCGACAGCCTTTCCTGCGATCCTGCGCCCATCGCGCGTTGTGAGCTCAACGTCGTAGCGGTCCATGCAAGCTATCTCGAATGTCTCATAGTCCGCACACGAGATCGGAACGTAGTCACCTTCACTTGCCACAACCTGACTCCTCGCTCAGTAAACCCATGTTACAAAAGCGCGCCTAATCCCCCGACGCCATTTCGCCGGATTGTGCAGCCGCCCGGCGCAGTGCGCGCAAGGCTGTCCACGGTGTGCGGTGCTGCAGGACGGACCCGGATCCGCCTGCACAAACGATGCCCATCCCGCTCGCCGCGGTTGAAAACAAACATTCATGACATTCAAGCGGGGCACGATCTGCTCGCCCGCTGAAAGGACTGCCCAGATGTGGAACGGCGGGACGGCCGCGACATCCAATGCATCGTCACAACCGAAGGAAGTGACATATGCCCATCGCCATGCCCGCCCGCGCGCCCGAGGCGAAAGAGGCGCTGCAGCAAGCATGCCTGCGCGGCGCCGGGCATCCCCGAGCCGGCCGTGAGGACACGCTTGTCCCGCGCGCGTAGCCAGTTGCAGACGATCCCCGCTGACCCTGCTACCCAAGGAGCAATTCATGTCATCGTTTTTCAGCATTCCCCATCCCAACGCCGCGCGCCGCCTGTTCATGGCACGCTCGGGCCTCGTGCTCTCGGGCGCCGCAGTGGCGCTGCTTGCCGGCCGCGACGTGCTGGCCGCGAAGAGCGGCCGCGCCAAGGCCGACGACGCGCGCATCTTCAACACGCTGCTGGGCGCGGAGCTCGAAGCCATCGCCGCTTATCAGGTCGGCGCCGACAGCGGCCTCCTGGAGAAGCCGGTGCTCGCGCTGGCGGTCCAGTTCCAGGGGCAGCACAAGGAGCATACCGACCTGCTTGCGAAAACCGTGCAGAAGCTCGGCGGCAAGCCGGTCTCCGCGAAGGCCAAGTACACCTTTCCGGTGGACCAGCTCAAGACCCAGGCCGACGTGCTGGGCTTCGCGGCCAAGCTCGAGCAGGGCGCGGTAAGCGGCTATCTCGGCGCCGTGCCGCTGTTCGGCAACCGCGAGCTGTCCAAGGCGGCCGCCAGTATCCTCGGCGACGAGGCGATGCACTGGGCCGTGCTGCGTAACGCGCTGGGCGAAAACCCGGTGCCCGTGGCGTTCATGACCTAGCCATGTTGCGCAACGCGCTCGCCGTTGCAGCCGTGCTCGCCGTGGGAAACGCGGCCGGCGCGGGAGGCGACGCCGCCAAGGGCGAGCGGATCTACGCGCGCTGCCAGGCCTGCCATGCCATCGCGTACGACCGGGTCGGGCCGCGCCATTGCGGCCTGCTCGGCCGGCGGGCCGGCAGCGTCGAGGGCTACGAGTACTCCCCCGCAATGAAGAATTCGAAGCTTGTGTGGAACGAGAAGACGCTCGACCGCTTCCTCGCCGACCCGCCGAAGACCGTGCCCGGCACCACCATGACCTATGCCGGCGTGCCCGATCCCGGGGAGCGCGCAGACCTCATCGCCTATCTGAAGCAACAAAAGTGCAAATAAGCGCACGCCCCAGAAGCAGCCGGGCTCGGGGGAGAGCTTGCCGATGGCGTCACGGTTTGCTTGAGGGTCCTCTACGATTGGGGTGGGGGGTTGAGCGGGGCCCGCACTGTCAGTCGAGTGCAGCCGCGCAGGTCCAGGTTGAGCGTGTCCCCGGCGTCGAGCAGCCGCAGAACCGCCGCCTCGCAAGCCGGGCAGCGAAGCACCACTCCCGCGCCGCTGTAAAGCCTGAGCGTTGCGAGCGCGCTTTCATGCCCGCAGCCTTCGCACACGATTATGGCGCGTGTCATCTCGACGGCGAAGAGTTCGGCGAGCCGACCGGCTGCAGCGTTGCCGTCCAGCGGCATGACATCGTCCATCATTTCGCGTCTCCTGTCGGCCCGAACCTTTCGGTCTTGACCCATGCCTCCGCGTAGCCGAGCGCAACCAGGTCGGCCGCGACCTGCTCGACGAGCGGCGTCGGCCCGCAGACGAAGGCGCGAGAGTCCATATCGGCCGGAAACCCGAAGGCCTCGAGCATCGCCCGATCGATCCTCCTGCGTCCGCCGGCCCAATTTGGTGGCTGCTCGCGGGTAAGCGTGTAGGTGAGCGAGAAGCGCTCGCTCCCCGCCGCCATGCGGTCGAGTTCCTGCCGGTAGATGATCGCGTCGACGGTGCGGGCAGAGTAGAGCAGCTGCACGGGCGTGCGATCGCCCGCCTTCGCCCGCTGACGGAGGATCGCCATCAAGGGAACGATTCCTGAACCGCCCGCGACCAGCAGCAGTCGGCCGTTTTCGCCCGGTTCCCACGTGAAGTAGCCTCCGATCGGCCCTCTTAACTCGAGTGTGTCGCCGACGACCAGTTCGTGGAGGAGAAATTGCGAGACCTCACCGTCCCTGAGCTGCTCGACGGTGATTTCCATGGTCGCGGCACCGGAGACCGAGGCGATCGAGTAACTGCGCTGAGCCTGATAGCCGTCGTCCGCCGTCAACCTGAGGTCAAGATGCTGGCCCGCCAGATGTCCGGGCCACCCGGGCACGCTCAGCACTATCGTGGCTGCGCGTTGAGCTTCGGGGCGGATCTCCGTGACGGTGGCCGGACGCCAGGGCAGACGGGGCGGCATCGCATCCATCATGCGTCGCCCGCATAGCGCTGCTCGCGCCATGGATCGCCGTAGATGTGGTAGCCGAGCGACTCCCAGAAACCGGCTTCGTTCATGTCCATGAAGTGCAGCCGCCTCACCCACTTGGCGCTCTTCCAGAAGTAGAGATGCGGCACGAGCAGGCGAGCCGGCCCGCCATGCGCGGGCGTCAGAGGGTCGCCGCCGAAGTGCGTCGCCAGCATGGCTTTGCCATCGATCAGGTCGGCAACCGGCAGATTGGTCGTGTAACCGCCATCGCAGTGGGCCATCAGGAAATGGGTGGCCGACGCCCTTAACCCTGCCGCCCGCAGCAGATCGTCGAATGTCACGCCGCGCCAGACGGTATCGAGCTTGGTCCATTTCGTCACGCAGTGGATGTCGGTCCTGAGCTCGGTCTGCGGCATGGCTCCGAACTCCGCCCAGCTCCATTTCTTCAGCATGCGTCCGCCCTGCTGCAAAGCGAGCGTCCACTCGTCGAGCGGCGTGCGCGGCGTCGGTCCGGCCGTCAAGACCGGGAAGTCTTCCTCGAGGTATTGCCCTGGTGGCAGACGATCGGCACGGTCATCTTGCGGCCGGCCCCTTCCCTTGAAACCTCGAGTGATGTGCATTCGCCACTCCCGCGTCCGCCATCGCGCCACTCTGCGACGAAAAAATTCGGACCGCCGGTAAAGACAGAAAGTTCCGCCGGCGGATGCGCCGCGCGATGGGCAACGGGTTCGACTGCCAACCGCGTGCCCATTACTCACTGGGGAAGCACAACGAGCAGATGATGCAGGACATCATTTCCGGTTCGGAGAAAGAACTGGATCAACGGCGATTTTGGGCGAAAGAAGGGAATCGAACCTCGTTCGCTTCCCAAGCTGCAAAGGGGCATCCAGCACGCCGGCCTGTCGGCCGTCGTTTTCAACGACGGCCGCAACACCTTAGAATCCCGCCTGTTCGCGGGTGTAGTTCAATGGCAGAACGGCAGCTTCCCAAGCTGCATACGAGGGTT
>CAYRNE010000264.1:0-4649 GCA_964425245.1 uncultured Devosia sp. | reverse complement strand
GGTGCTGATTCTTGGCGCCGGGCCGATTGGCCTTGCCCTAGTCGAAGTGGCCAGGGCGATCGGCGCCAAGACGTACATCAGCGATGTGCTTGCCGATCGCCTGGAAGTCGCGGCTCAGCTCGGTGCAACTCCGCTGCCGGCCGGCGATCGGCTTGCCGAGGAAGTGATGCGGCTGACCAACGGTGAGGGTATGCCCGTGGTCATCGAGGCGACGGGCAGCGCGCCCGTGATGGAGAAGACGGTGGACTACGTCGCTGCCGGCGGACGCATCGTGATCGTTGGGCTGGTGAAGCCGGAGGTCCGGGTCCCCTTCCCCGGCCTCGACTTCACTCGCAAGGAGATGACGATCGTAGGTTCGCGCGCCTCGACCGCCTGCTTCCCCGAGAGTCTCAGGCTGCTCGCAAGCGGCAAAATCCGCTATCCCGATATTGGCTCGGAGTTTCCATTGCGCCAGGCCCCGGAGGTCTTCGTCCGCCTAGGCCAGAACCCCGCTGCCCTGCACAAGGCAGTGTTCGTCAGCGGCTAGGTATCCGATGCTGGTTGGTGTCATTGCTGATGACTTTACCGGGGCGAGCGACATCGCCGCGGTGCTCGCGCGCGGCGGAATGCGAACGGAGTTGATGATTGGCGTGTCGGAGAAGGGAGGGTCCAATGCCGAGGCGGTCGTCGTCGCGCTCAAGTCACGGTCAACTGCCGCCGAGGCCGCCGTCGCAATGGCGCTTGCTGCACTGGAGCATCTCTGCTCGCAGGGCGCGAGGCAGATCATCTTCAAGTACTGTTCAACGTTCGATTCCACTCCGGCCGGGAATATCGGTCCTGTTGCAGAGGCCCTGGCCGCACGCTTGGGAGTCCGGGGGGTCGTTGCTTGCCCCGCGCTACCTGAAAATGGCCGCACCGTCTACCATGGCCACCTCTTCGTTCGCGGCCGCCTGCTGAACGAGTCCGGCCTGGAAAGCCACCCTCTCAATCCGATGATAGATCCTGACATCCGCCGGTGGCTGGCTCGACAGTGTAGCGGCCCCGTAGGTCTTGCCGACGAGACGGTGGTCTCGCGCGGTGCCCATGTACTCCGAGCGACTTTGGAGGCCGCCAGTGAAACAATTGTCATCGTCGACGCGATCTCCAACGCGAATCTCATCACCATCGGCGAGGCCACAATCGATGTGCCGCTGATTACCGGCAGCTCGGGTGTTGCCATAGGCCTGCCCGCAAACTACCGGGCACGCGGGCTACTTGCTCACAAGCCGCCCTCATTTTCCCCGAGCCATGGGCCGGGTGTCGTGCTTTCTGGCAGTTGCTCGGCGGCGACTTTGCAGCAGGTTGACGTTCATCGCCAAGCCCATCCGAGCCTCGGCATCGACATCGATCGTCTCATGTCGGGAGACGACGTCATGGAACAGGCGACGGCTTTTGCTAGACGCTGGAGCCTGGAATCACCCCTGATCTACTCATCCGCGGGGCCAAAGGTAGTGGCCCGTGCGCAGGAGCGGTACGGAACGGAAGCACTTGCACAACGGATCGAGTCGCTGTTCGCGCAACTCGCAAGAACGCTCATCGCCGATGGCTTCGAACGCATCGTCGTCGCCGGCGGCGAAGTGTCCGGCGCTGTCGTGTCCAACCTCGATTTGTCTCGGTTCCTGATCGGACGGGAGATTGCGCCCGGTGTCCCGGTTCTCGCGGTACCGGAGTCTCGACTGCGTGTTGCCCTCAAGTCCGGCAATTTCGGTCAGCCTGATTTCTTCAGCCGCGCACTCAAGGTTCTGGCGGGAGCGACACATGAGTCATGAAGCGTGGCTGCGCGAACGGATTTGTGTATGGGCCTGCTCGCTGTTCGAGCGCGGCCTGACGAGCGGGTCGTCAGGCAATATCTCGGTGCGGCTCGATCACGGCTTCCTGATCACTCCGACCAATTCGTGTCTCGGCCTGCTCGACCCTGCTCAACTCACTAAGCTAGATGCGGACGGCCATGCGATCGGCGGCGACAAGCCAAGCAAGGAAGTTCCTCTTCATCTGGCCTTCTATCGGGGGCGTCCAGCAGCCACGGCGGTGGTCCACCTGCATTCTTCGCATGCAACCGCGTGGTCCTGTCGCGCGGATCTTAGCGCAGAAGATGTCTTCCCACCGCTCACGCCATACGTATTCATGCGCGTCGGAAGAGTGCCGCTGCTTCCCTACACCGATCCGGGGTCCGATCACGTTGTTGCGGCACTAGTGGCCGCCGCAGCAGAGGCAAGCGCGGTTCTGCTCGCCAACCATGGCCCCGTCGTTTCGGGCGAAACTCTCGACGCGGCAGTCTATGCAGCAGAAGAGGTCGAGGAGGTCGCGAAAATCGCGCTGATGCTCGCAAATTTGCCAACGAGGCCGCTACCAGATGAAGCGATCCTTCGCCTACTTTGGAGGCCCTGATAGACCTGAGCAGCATGCTTAGAGAATGGTGGCACGCAAAATCGCGTAGGCGTCGAGCGTCACGGCACCATCACAAGCAATATCGCGCGGGCGGTGGCTCTGCTCCAAGGCCCTCACGTCAAGCACGCTGGCGTGTTCAATGCTGGCGTTGATAGAAAACGTCCTAGGCTCCGCCGTAACGTTGGCAAGTAGCAGTATCGGGCCCAATACGCTGTCGCCCGCGATGACCGCCAGCCCCTCCGGCGCCCTCGCTTCGAGACGTGGCCGCCCGGCGAGTTCCGCGAGCCAGGCGATCGCAGTCGCAACGGGATAGGGCCTGCCGGCATCGGCTATGCCCGCAGGTCCGCTGGTGCAACCGAGCGTCAGCGCATCCACTCCCGCTCTTGCAGCGGCTGCGGCGTAGCCGATAGCAAAGGCGGCGCCGAACAGACCGCGCTGTCGTGGATCGGCCTCCGCAGTCGGCTTGCGCACGTTGTCCGGATTGGCAGCAGGAGGCGCCGGATAGAAGTCGCGCGGTGCGCCGATCGTTGCTGGACCGAGCCGGTAGGTTGCGCCGGGGGCGATACTGCGAGCCGTCGCGATCACGGACGCCAGGGCCTCATGCGTCTCCATTACCGAATGATCATCAGCCGCGTGAACGATGGCACTTGTCGAGTGCGAAATGAAGTCTATGCCCGGGGGCGGCCGGTTACGATTGAACTCCGTAAAGTTCATGAGGGTGCCGCCGCCGATCTCGCTGCGCGGAAATGAACGACGCGCGGCGGCAACGATCTCTGCGTAGCTGGCATCCCCCGCAGGAGTCTCGTTTGCGGGCCTGCTCTGCCTGTCGCGGCGCGGCACAACGAGAATACGACGCGGGGTGAACGAGAGACCTGCGAGTCTACGCAGCTCGGCGTCAGGATCGTGGCCGGGAATTACGACATCAAGGTCGACGACTGCGCCGTCCGGTGCGGTCGGCAATTCCGAAAGCCCTGTTGTGAGGTCAATGCGTCCCACCAGATAGATGCTTTCGATCACCGGCAGGTCGGACCAGGATGCGAGCGCAAGACCGACCTCGGGCATCGTGCCGGCCTGCCCGCCGATGGTGACGGTCGTTCGCCTCTCTGCTTGGGTTCCTAATGCCCGTGTCGTCTCGACAACGCGGACCGTGACCCTCTGCTCAACTGGCTCTCCCGATCTGATGGTATAGGGAAAGCCTTTCGCCAGCGGCCGAACATAGGTCTTGAATGAGGCATCCGTCCAATTGCGCTGGTCTTCCATTTCGTAAGCCTCGCCCTCCATCGTCACGGTAACCGTGACTCCGGGTGCGGATGAATGCGTCAATGAGCGAATGTCGAAGATCGGTTGGCTTGGACTAACGAGTTCTGGAAACCTAGTCTGATCGTGCCCACCGCTCGCGTGTTCGACAACAACCCGGCCGCCGGCCACGCCCTCGATAGCATGCAAGACAACAAATCCAGTGCGGTTTGTACGGAGCCCGCTCCGCGACGCCCCGCTGCAATCAAAGGTTAGGGTTCCATCCGAGCTGCAGACTATCTGCGCATCGTAGCCAAAATCGCCTTCGGTCCCGTCGATGCTCGCTCGGTAGGCAATCTTGAGGCTGCCGAACGCTTCATTGGTCCGAAGGTCGCGGATCGCAGGCGCATAGGTGCCCCACCTTGCATCTCGCACGATGAATGAGATGGCGCGCAGCACCTCGCTACCCCGCCAGGTAACGTAGCGTATACTGCTGCCGTCGACCATGAACCCGAGCGGTCCGCAATCGAACCTACGCAACGGGGTTGGCAGCTCGTCCGTACCGTAAAGAAGGAGGTTGCGTCGATTCACGGGCCCGCGCACGCCTCCCGCGGTGCAACGATCACGGCCCTGCCTGCGACCATTCCCCGCGTCTCTGAATCGAAGTCCCGGTAGTGCGGAGTGTCGAGGTGGGCATCGAACGCGGCGCGGTCCCGATATGTCTCGTAGAGCCAAACCTCGTCCGGCCGCTGGGGTGGCTCGAGGATGTCGAACCGCCGACAACCAGGCTCCTCCGCGATCGACTTACGTGCGTTCTCGCGAAGCAGCGCCATGAACCGCTCGCGATCATCCGTTTTCACTGTGAAGCTCACTATCACGGCAAGCTCTTCGGTCATGGGCGCTCGGGCCTTCCGCTTGTGGCTGAACGATAGGCGGCTTCAACCAAGGCGAAGGTCTTCAGGTTGTCGTCGCCCGAGGTTTCGGCCGGCCGGCCCGCCCGATACGCG
>CAYRNE010000263.1:0-4667 GCA_964425245.1 uncultured Devosia sp. | reverse complement strand
CTCACCAATCTCGAGGACCGCGACGTTCTCTTCATCGACGAAATCCACCGGCTCAATCCGGCGGTCGAGGAAATCCTCTACCCGGCGATGGAGGACTATCAGCTCGACCTCATCATCGGCGAGGGACCGGCAGCGCGGTCGGTGCGGATCGATCTTGCGAAGTTTACGCTGATCGGCGCGACGACGCGAGCGGGGCTGTTGACGACACCCTTACGCGACCGCTTCGGCATCCCGGTTCGGCTCAACTTCTATACGCCCGAGGAACTGGTGCAGATCGTCGAGCGCGGCGCGCGGCTCCTCGGCATCGGCATGAGCCCGGACGGGGCGCTGGAAATCGCGCGGCGTTCGCGCGGCACGCCTCGCATCGCCGGGCGGCTCCTGCGCCGGGTCACGGACTTCGCGCTGGTCGACGGCGCCAAATCGATAACCCGCGAGATCGCCGACAAGGCGCTCCTCCGGCTCGACGTCGATCAGCGCGGGCTCGACATGCTCGACCGGCGGTATCTGACCAACATCGCCCAGCACTACGGCGGCGGGCCGGTCGGCATCGAGACGATCGCGGCGGGGCTGAGCGAGCCGCGCGACGCGATCGAAGAGATCGTCGAGCCCTATCTCATCCAGCAGGGCTTCATCCAGCGCACGCCGCGCGGGAGGATGCTGACGGCGCAGGCTTTCCAGCACCTCGGCTTGGCGGCGCCGCAGGGCTTCGCCGGCATGCAGGCGAGCCTGTTCGAGGAGCCCGGCGGCGAGGATGAGTGAGCCCCACCGCTTCACCGTGCGCGTCTATTACGAGGACACGGATTTCTCGGGACTCGTCTATCACTCGGCGTACCTTCATTATTTCGAACGGGCGCGCACGGAGTTCCTGCGCGCGATCGGCGTGCATCATTCGGAGCTGATCCGGGAGGGGATCGCCTTCGCGGTTCGCTCGATGCAGATCGAGTTCGACGCGGCGGCCCGCATCGACGACCTGCTCGAGGTCGAGACGCGGGTCGACGAGGTGACGCCGGCGCGCCTGCGGCTCGACCAGCAAATCCGGCGCGCGGGCGAGGTCATCACCCGCGCCAAGGTGCTGGTGGTTGCGATCAACGGCGCCGGTCGGCCGGCGAGGATGCCCAAACCCATCCTCGCCGCACTCGCTTAGGCAGAGACTACATCGTGTCGGCCGGGAGCACCTGGCCGCGGATTTCGCCGTCGGGATACTGCTCGGTATGGAAATTCACATACCACTTGCCGGCCTGGAGGTCGGCGGCCTGCGCGTCGTCGAGGGTCGCCTCGCCCTCGCTCGGGCTTTCGAGATCCTCGATGGTAACGACCGGGCCGGCATTCTGACCCGGGTCGGCGGGACCGTGGAAATGGGCCGCGACCGCGGGACCGGTGAGGCCCTCGAAGGTGGCGGTCCAGGTTAGCACCTTGGTTTCGGTATCGAAGGCCGCCTCGAGCGTACCTGTACCGGCGGAATCGTTGGCAGGCACCTCCTCGGCGGCGCTGAGTTCGGCGGTGAAGTTGATTATCTCAGCGTAGGCGGGAGTTGCGGCAAATGCCAGCGCGGCGGCGCCGGCAGTCAGGGCAGACAGCAATCTGGTTTGCATCGGTTTTCTCTCCACCGGAATGCGGCTGCGACAGCGGCAGCCGATCCTCCCGGAACCATGCGCCGCCTTCCCGGTTCCGCTCGCGAGGGATCAATTCCGGCGCTGCCCGCCCGGCGGGCTGGAATCGCTTTGTTAACTGCTTGTTGACCATAATGGCTCCGATGCCCGATCGCGCCGCGCAAGTGCCGGGAATCCGGGCATTTCTCTTAAATTTGCCAAATTTGGACCGCATCGACCGCCGTTCAGGATCGGTCATCGGGGGCCGACCGAGAAGGACCCAGCTACATGGACCCTATGGACGCGATTGGCACTGCCGCCACGCATAGCGACTTATCGATCTGGGCGTTGTTCTGGCAGGCCGATCTCGTCGTCAAGACGGTGATGATCGGCCTGCTCGCCGCCTCGATCTGGTGCTGGGCCATCATCGTCGACAAGTCGATGCTCTACGGCCGTGTGCGCCGCGATATGAACCGTTTCGAGCGCGTTTTCTGGTCCGGCCAATCGCTCGAAGAGCTCTACCAGGAGATGAGCGAGCGCAAGACGACGGGACTCGGCGCGGTGTTCGTTGCGGCGATGAAGGAGTGGAAACGGAGCCACGAGCAGAACGCCGCCTCCTTCATCGGTGTGCAGGCGCGGCTCGAAAAAGTGCTCGACGTTGCCATCGCGCGCGAGAGCGAGAACCTCGAAAGGCGGCTCAACTTTCTCGCGACGGTCGGCTCGGCTTCGCCATTTGTCGGCCTCTTTGGCACCGTATGGGGGATCATGAACGCCTTTTCGGCAATCTCGCAGTCGGCGAGCACCAATCGTGCGGTGGTCGCAGGCCCGATCGCCGAAGCGCTGTTCGCGACCGCGCTGGGGCTGCTCGCGGCCATTCCGGCGGTCATCGCGTACAACAAGCTTTCGGGGGACGCGAACAAGATGATCGGCCGGCTCGAAGGGTTCGCTGACGAGTTCTCGACCATCCTTTCCCGCCAGCTCGAAGCGCGGGGGACGCGCTGATGGCAATCGCGGTCGCGGGCGGCGGAAAAGGTGGCGGCCGGCGCCGGCGCCGCGGCGGCAACCGGCCGATGAGCGAGATCAACGTTACCCCGATGGTCGACGTGATGCTGGTTCTGCTCATCGTCTTCATGGTGGCCGCGCCGCTGATGACCGTCGGGGTTCCCATCGACCTGCCCGAGACGCAGGCGCGGCAGATGGAGACGCAGAGCCAGCCGATCACCGTCTCGGTGACGCCCGACGGGCAGGTGTTCCTCGCCGATGAGGCGGTGGCGCTCGACGATCTCGTCGAGAGGGTCGCGGCACTCGCCGTCAACGGCACGGAGGACCGCATCTATGTGCGCGGCGACACTTCCGCCAATTACGGCGCCGTAATGCGCGTCATGGGTACGCTGTCCGGCGCGGGCTATTCGAGGATCGGACTGATCACGGATCAGGAGCAGAGATAGCGCAAGGATGCGCACCGGAGTCGCGGTATCGTCGGTTGGCCATGCGGGCCTCATCCTTCTCGCGATCGTGGGGGTGGGGATGACGCGGCCGCTCGACTCGCCGCCGGTCGAATCCATTGCGGTCGACCTGATCTCGATCGAGGAGTTCTCCAACATCCGTCGCGGCGTGCTGGACAGCACCATCGTCGAAACCGAGACGCCATCGATCGTAGAGGACGAGACGCCGGCCGAGTTGGCGCAGCCGACGGGCAATACCGAGGAGGACCAGCCGACCCCCGAAGACACGCCCGATCCGACCCCTGCGCCGACGCAGGAGACGGCACCAGAGCCGGTGCCGGTCGACGAGCCGGTCGTCGAGGAAACACCCGAGCCTGTTCCCGAACCCGAAGCGCAGCCCGAGCCGGCACCGGAGCCCGAACCCGAGCCGGTTCCCGAGCCCGTCACCCCCGAACCCGAGCTCGCGACGCCGGAGGTCGCGGAGGAGCCTGCCGAGGCCGCGCCGCAGCCGGTGACCCGTACCGCGGCCGTCGACCAGAAGCGCGCCGCTTTCAAGCAGCGGCAGGAAGAGGAAAAGAAGCGGCGCGAGGAAGAGGCAAAGCGGCAGAAGGAAGAGGAGGAGCGGGTCCGGGAGGCGAAGCTTCGGGAAGACGAGGCGGCGCGGATCGCAGACGAGGTCGCCAATATCATCAATTCCGAGGAGTCGCGTGGCGCGACCACCGGCGAGGGGGGCCAGCAGACGCTCGGCAAGGAAACCGGGCAGGCGGCCACGCTGAGCCAGTCCGAAATGGCGGCCCTCGTCGCCCAGATTCGCAAGTGCCTCAACGTTCCCCTCGGCGCTGCGGAAGCCGGCGTGACCGCGCGGCTCGAATTCCGCATCGACGCCCTCGGAAATCCATCCAGCCCGACGCTTCTCGTCCCGCCGACCTCCGCGCTGGAACAGGCCTATGCGTCGGCCGCGCAGCGCGCCGTCCAGCGCTGCGGCCCCTATCAGATGGCGGCGAACCAGAACATCCGAGCCCTCTTCGACCCGAGACAATTCTAAGCAATGTTGCCCGCCGGCGGCGGCACCCACGGAGACTACGATGCACCAGATCACCCGGCGTCACCTGCTCAAACTCGGTATCGGCGCTTCGGCCCTGATCGCGGCAAGCTCGCCCGCATCGGCGCTCGTCGAGATCGTCGTGACGGGCGGCGACTTCACGCCGCTGCCGATCGCCATTCCCGATTTCGCCTCGTCCGATCCGGCCTTCGCGCGCGAGATCGCCGACATCGTACGCAGCAACCTGCGCCGGTCGGGGCTCTTCGCGCCGCTCGATCCGGCAAGCCTGCCGCAGCAGGTCGGGGACGTGCAGACGGAGCCGGATTTCGCCTCGTGGCGCGCGATCAGCGTCGATGCGCTGGTGATGGGCGCGGTGGAGCGGGGCGGGCAGGTACAGTCCTCTGTACGGGTCTGGGATACGCAGGCCGCGCAGCAGGTGATCGGCAAGTCATACGGGACCGATCCGCAGAGCTACCGCCGCATCGCGCATATCGTTTCGGACGCCATCTACGAGTCCCTCGCCGGCGCGAAGGGCTATTTCGACACGCGCGTCGTCTATGTCGCCGAGAGCGGGCCGAAGGCGAACCGCGT
>CAYRNE010000262.1:0-4675 GCA_964425245.1 uncultured Devosia sp. | reverse complement strand
GGCCGGCGGCTGCTTCTGGGGCGTGCAGGGCATTTACCAGCGCATCGAGGGCGTGAAATCCGCCGTCTCCGGTTATTCCGGCGGGTCCGCCGAGGACGCCGAATACTATACGGTCGGCAGCGGCAGAACCGGTCACGCCGAAGCGGTGGAGATCGTCTATGACCCGGGCGTGGTCAGCCTCGGCCAGCTGCTGCACGTCTTCTTCTCGGTCGCGCACAACCCGACGCAGCTCAATTACCAGGGTCCCGACATCGGTCCGCAGTACCGCACCGCAATCTTCTTCGAGGACGCGGAGGAGAAGCGGGTGGCCGAAGCATACATCGCCCAGCTCGACGCGGCAGCCGTCTTCCCCGATCCGATCGTCACGACGCTGGAGCCGCTCGAGGCCTTCTACCCCGCCGAGGACTACCATCAGGACTTTCTGACCCTGAATCCCACCTGGCCCTACATCGTCTACCACGACTTGCCCAAGATCGAGGCGCTGAAGACGATCTTCCCGGATCTCTATCGCGACGATCCTGTCCTCGTCAGCGAATTACGCTAGCGATCACGGCGCCGCCGGGTGGTCAAAGGCAATCCGGCGGCGAAAGAGCATGCATAGGTAGATCGACACCAGTACGACCGCCATGTGCGGCATCAGAATGGATGCCGTCGCCTCCGCGGGCAGCACGAACAATACGATCGGCGCGTTGGAGCCGGTGTGCAGGATGGCGGGTGCGCCCAGCGACCGGCCGCCCGCCTCGAACATGAAGGCCAGCGGATAACCGAGGGCCGCGGCGAGCACGACCGAGGCGAACCCGGGCACGACCCCGATCGTGGCCATGAGGTAGAGATGCTGCGCGGCAAAGATCGCGGCCGAGATGGTGGCGGCGGCAAGGAAACCCATCTCGCGCCGCAGGTGGCCGAAGATGAACCCGCGGTGGATGACCTCCTCGGCAAGGCCATTGACGAGAACGACGCCAATCAGCACCGCGAGCCACTCCGGCGTGACGGTCAGCGGCAGGCCCGTCACCAGCGCATACGCGGGCAGGAATAGCCACATCGGCAATGCAGCCAGCAGCGCAACCGCAAGAGCCGGCGGCCGCGCAGCAACGAAGCCCACGTCTTCTGTCGCGCGGCGCCAGCCCGTCCCGAAGAGGAGCCGCTCGGCAATCAGCGTGCCGCCGACTCCCCAGGCAGCGAGGAGAACCTGGCGCGCAAGGAGCGGGAAATCCGGCGGCGTAAGGAATGCCGCGGCAATGAGGGGAACGATGAGGACAACCGCGCCGACCAGCACTCGGGTAAGCGTCGCCATCTGCGCGACTCCTCATTCCGCGACGGTATATTACGCCAGGATGCCGGTGGCCGGCACAGGTTTCCTGGGATGAACGCTAGTCGGCGTTCGCGACTTCGGAGGCCCCGGCCTCGGAGGCAGCATTTTGCGCTGCCTCGGCGGCTTCCCGGCGCGCCCGGCGCATTTCCACCCAGCGCACCGACCAGATGGCGCCCTCGTAGAGCAGATAGACCGGCAGCGCGAGGCCGATCTGGCTGATCGGATCGGGCGGGCTGACGAAGGCTGCGGCAATCAGGATGATGACGATTGCGTAGCGGCGGCCCTTCTTGAGCTGGTCGCTGCTGATCAGTTCGATGGTCGCGAGCAGCGTCAGGATCACCGGCAACTGGAACGAGATGCCGAAGGCGATGATCAGCGTCATCGCGAGGCCGAGGTATTCGGAAACCTTCACCAGCATCTCGATGTCGTCGGTCTGCATCGCCTGGAAGAAGCCCATGGCCAGCGGCAGGACGACGAAATAGACCATGGCCGCGCCGAGCAGGAAGAAGACCGGCGTTGCGATCAGGTACGGCACGAAGGCGCGCCGTTCCTTCTTGTAGAGTCCGGGCGCGACGAACTGGTAGATTTCGTAGGCGAGGTAGGGAAAGCCGACGAACAGGGCGCCGAAGAAAGCGATCGACAGCTGGGTGAAGAAGTATTCCTGCGGAGCCGTGTAGATCAGTCGGAAATTGTCGAGCTCGGCAACCGGCACTACCGACCGGTAGGGCTGGACGAGAATGTCGAAAATCTGCTCGGCGACGAAGAAGCAGCCGATCAGCAGGACGAACAGCACGATGAGCGAACGGATCAGCCGCTTGCGCAGCTCGATCAGGTGATCGATGAGCGGCGCCTCGCTTCCCGCGAGTTCATCATCCTGGGACGCAGCGGGCTTGGGCTCTTTGGTGTCAGCCGCCATTTCAACCGGCCGTCTTCTTTGCCGGAGCGCGCTTGCGCTTCGGCTTGGCCTTCGCGGGCTCCGCGGCGGCAATCGCCTCGGCGGGCGCAGGGCTTTCGATGCGCTTCGCCTTGCTCGTGCGCTTGGCTCTCGTGGGCTTGTTCGGCTGCGGCTCGGGCGGCATCGCGAGTTCGGTGATCGTGACCGGACCGGTATCGGCCTTCTTGCGCCGGCTGCGCGGCCGTTTCTGCTCGGGAACGAGCTCTGCCTTCACCGGCGGCGGCGCTGCGCTGCTCGGGGCGACCGCGGTGAACCCGGCGGCGCCCGTTGTCGCTGCTGCGGCCTTGACCGGCGCCACCGACGGAGCCTTTGCCGCTTCGGACTTTGCCATGCCTGCCGCGGCGTGGATTTCGTCGACGACACTCTCCGCCTTCGGGTCCGCAGGCTTCAGCGCCCCGGAGGGCTTCACCTCGCCGGTGGACGTCGTCGTGTTGAATTCCTTGCGAATGGCGTCGGTCGTCGACTTCAGTGGCTGCGCGATGGCGTTGCGGAGGTTCTTGACCTCGTCGAGGCCGGTCGTGCGGTTCAGTTCCCGCTGGAAATCGGCGCCCATGCGCCGCACTGTGCCGGCGAAGCGGCCGATCTTCTGCATGAGAGACGGGAGTTCCTTGGGACCGATGACGATCAGCGCCACGACGCCGATCACGAGCATCTCAGTCCAGCCCACACCGAGCATGGCTAACGTCCTTCAGCCGCGCCGGGGAGGCGCAGCACGCCCTCAGGCGTCCTTGCCGGTCTTTTCGGTCTCGCGGGCCTCGACCGGCGCGCTGGCCTCGAGCGTCTTGGGCTTGTCCTCTTCTTTGAGGCCCTTCTGGAAGGCTTTGATGCCCGACGCGACCTCGCCCATCATCGAGGAGATCTTGCCGCGGCCGAAGAGCAGCAGCACCACGACCGCCACGATGATGATGCCCCAAATGCCTGGCGCGTGCATGCGTCATTCTCCTCAAGCGAACGCAGAAACTAATGTTCAGAAATAGGTTCAATCCTTGGCAAACACAAGGATGTGTTCGGGGTTAAGGGTGAGGTGAACGTCCGCCCCCGGCCGAAAATCGGGATTGGAGCGCTGCCTGATCCCGACCGGCCGGTCCAGACCGTCGACCCGCACCTCGCAGAGGTCGATGCCGATGGCGTCGCGCTTTGCGACGATCCGCCCCGGAACGCCGGGTCCGGTTGTCGACATGTCGAGCGCACCGACGGGCCGGATCGCGACCACTACGGTTGCTCCCTCGCGGAAGCCCGGAGCCGGCACGGTACCGAGCGGGGTTTCCGCGGCCCCCCCTTTTACCACTGCCTCGATCTCGCTCAACGGCGAGAAGAACCGGGCGGCGCTGAGGTCGACGGGCGCGCGGTAGATTGCCGCGGCGGTGTCGATCTGGGCGATGCGGCCGCGGCGCAGGAGCGCGATGCGATCCCCGAGAATCATCGCCTCCTCGGGATCGTGGGTAACGATAACGGTCGTGGCGTGGGTTTCGCGCAGCACCGCAAGCGTCTCCGCCCGCACCGCCTCCCGCAAACGGGCGTCGAGGCTCGAGAACGGCTCGTCGAGCAGCAGCACGCCCGGCCGCGGAGCGATCGTGCGGGCGAGTGCCAGCCGCTGCTGCTGGCCCCCCGAGAGCATGTGCGGGTAATCGGCGGCGCGGTCCTCGAGCCCGACCCGCCGCAAGGCCTGGGCCGCCTGCGCTTTCGCCGCGGCCCGGCCGAGCCGCTTCAGCCCGAAGGTCACGTTCTGCAGCACCGTGAGGTGCGGGAACAGCGCGAAATCCTGGAACATCAGTCCAATTCCGCGCCGGTCCGGGGGAACATGCACGCCGGGCCCCGAAACGACCTCGTCGTTGATGGTAACGACGCCGGAGTCGACGCGCTGGATGCCGGCGGCCACCCGCAGGGCCGTCGATTTGCCCGAGCCGGATTCGCCGAGGAGGCAGACGATCTCACCGGGGCTGAGGGCGAGCGAGAACTGATCCAGCACCCGGCGCCCGCCGAGCGTGACGTCGACCGAGTCGAACCGCAGCGCTGCGGCGAAGCTGACGCCTGCCGTGCCGCGCGGACCCCAGTGGGTCAGCTCGTCGGTCACGCTCATTGGTCGCCTTCGCCGGCGGCCTCCGGCATGGGCGCCGGTTCGTCTTCCGCGTCTCCGAGGTCCTCGGGATCGAGTGGATCCTCGTCCTCGCGCAACGGCCCGTCGAAAGGAAGCGGCACCTGCAGGCTGGGCGGCAGCCGGTTGGAGAGAAGCCCGGCCCCCTTGAGTTCCTCGAGACCTGGAAGGTCGGCAAGGCTCTCGAGCCCGAAATGATCGAGGAAGGCCTCGGTCGTGCCGTAGGTCACCGGACGGCCCGGCGTGCGGCGCCGGCCGCGCATCCTGACCCAGCCGGCTTCCATGAGCAGGTCGAGCGTCCCCTTGCCCGTGG
>CAYRNE010000261.1:0-4686 GCA_964425245.1 uncultured Devosia sp. | reverse complement strand
CTGCGAAACAACCGCGGGTGGTGTGCGCCCACCTCCTGAATTGACAGCAAAGTCCGCAATCTGGCACGTCAGGCTGTCCATCGTCCCCTCAAAATCATCGGCACCATTATTGGCGCCAATCGTGACACAACGCACTTTGTCCTGACAAGGGGTGCGGCATCACTCATCGGCAGCCCCCCTTGCGCCACCGGGACAATCAGTGCACATATTGGCGCCAATAATGGCTCGGAGGCGCAAAATGGGTATGACGATGACGGAAAAGATTCTGGCCCGAGCGTCCGGGGCAGCCTCCGTGAGGCCGGGTCAGCTAGCCGTTGTCAACGTGGAAACGACCGTCACCATGGATTCCACGTTCCAGCCCGAGCGGCTGGCGGAGGAGCGCTGGCGTGACGTACAGAGTGTGCACAATCCGGACAAGATCGCCGTGATCCTTGACCATCTGGCGCCCGCACCAGACGTAAGGACGGCTACAGCTCACAAGATCGCGCGCGAGTTTGCCGAGAAGTTCGGGATCAAGCGCTTCCACGATGTTGGCCCCGACCTCGGTATCTGCCACTCCGTCGTTGCGGAAAAGGGTCTCGCTCTGCCCGGCACGGTCCTCGTGAACTCGGACTCGCATACTTGCGCCGGCGGCGCCTTCAACTGTGCTGCACGCGGCATCGGACGGCCCGATCTCGTTTACACCGTTGTGACTGGCCAGACCTGGTTCTATGTCGGCGAGACCGTGCGGTACGATCTGCAGGGGTCGCTTCGGCCAGGCGCCACGGCAAAGGACGTGTTCCTCTATCTTGCCGGCGCCTACGGATCTCACAACAGCCAGAACATCGAGTACGGCGGCCCGGGCCTCGCCAGTCTCAGCATGAATGCCCGCCAAACACTGGCAACGATGGGGACCGAGCTTTCGGCCGATTTCTCGATCTTCGAGCCGGATGAGCGTCTCACCGCCCATATGCAGGAGCGCAATCCGGACGCCACCTACTACCCCACGATGCCCGACGAGGACGCCGTCTACAAGGAGCGGCGCTCGATCGATCTTGCAAGCATGGAGCCACTGGTCGCTCTTCCCGATGCCATGCTCAACCAGACAGTGCCGATTGGTGAGGTTGCGGGCCAGCGCATCGATCAGGCCTTCATCGGCTCGTGCGCCAACGGTACGCTTGAGGACATTGCCGCTGCAGCCAGGATCGTGAAGGGCCGCAAGGTGGCACGGGGAACCCGCCTGATCGTGACGCCCGGAACGCAATCGATCTACCTGCAGGCTCTCCGCGCTGGCTACATCGAAGCGCTCATCGAAGCCGGTGCAGTTGTCACCAACGCCACGTGCGGTGCCTGCATGGGCGGCCATCTGGGAATTCTGGCTCCCGACGAGACGTGCATCACATCCAGTACACGCAACTTCAAGGGGAGGATGGGTGCTGCCTCGGCCAAGATCTATATGGCCTCTTCCGAGACTGTGGCCGCCTCTGCCATCGCTGGGACCATCGCTTCGGCAGATGAGTTCTTTACCGGAGAGCTTTCATGATTGACGACCTCACCTCGCCGCGCGTCTGGAAGTTCGGCGACAACATCGACACCGATCTGATGCTGCCGGGCTCGCACCTTTGGGCCAACCAGGAAGAGCGTCGCAAGGTCGTCTTCCGTGCCAACCGCCCCAACTGGGTCAACGAGGTCAAGCCTGGAGACGCCATGGTGATGGGCAAGAACTTCGGGATCGGGTCGTCGCGCCCCGCATCCCTGTCGCTCAAGCTCAATGGTGTCGCCTTCGTTGTTGCCGAAAGCATCAACGGCCTCTTCTTCCGGAACTGTGTCAACTACGGGCTGATCGTGGTCGAGGCCCCGGGCGCGAGCGTACTGTTCGAAGAAGGCGATCCCATCACGATGTCGATCAGAAACTGGGAGGTCTCGAATCCTAAGACCGGCAAGAGCGTGAGCGCGATACCCGTTCCCGACATGCTGCTGGATCTGATGCTCGAGGGCGGCATCGTGCCAATGCTCGAAAAGCGTGGGTTGATCGCCAAACCGACTGCCGAGTCGCAGAAGTACAGTTCTCGACAGGGCTAGCCTTGCCGCCGGCGCCAAATTGACGAGGCCATGATTTGCAATAAGAGTGGCGCCGATTTTGCAATCACGGATGGTCCCATGTCAGCAGAGCCCCGACTTTCACAACGTCTCGCAGACGCAATTGCCTCGGGAGAGTACCGGCCGGGCGAATGGCTGAAGCAGATCGATCTCGCAGCCCAGTTCGGCGCTACGCGCTTTGAGGTTCGACGCGCGCTCGAGGAGCTGACGCTTCGCAAGTCGGTGTCGCATGTCCCACAGAAGGGCTATCGGGTATCGGTTCCCACGCAATCCGACCTCGACCATGCCCGGGGCGTCCGCATAATCCTCGAGACTGCCGCAGCACGCGAGGTGGTGTCGCGCATAGACGAAGACGGCTACGCAAGGCTTAAGAAGCTCGCCGATGCCTTTCGCGATGCGACGGAGCAGGGAACGCCGGCAGAGCGGAGCCATGCCAACCACCTTTTCCACGACACGATGTATGCCTATGCCGGCAACCCGCAACTCTCAGACCTGATCCGGGAAGTTCGCGACAGGGTGCGAGGCACCCCGATATTTCTCTGGCCGTCCGTGCAGTCGATGCGCCAGAGCGCCGACGAGCATGACAGGATCATCGCAGCGCTGATCGCGCGGGACGAGGATGCCGTCGTCGACGCGGTACGCACCCATATTGACAAGGGTCGAGGATGACCTCCAAGCGCTTAACACCGGCAGTGCCGGTTCAACACGTACTGAAATGAGAATGGCCAGACCAAGCCCAAAGACAGCTGCGCAGCACCTCGTCGACGCGCTCACGATCCAGGGCGTGGATCGCGTGTTCTGCGTTCCCGGTGAAAGCTATCTCGCCGTGCTCGACGCTTTGCACGAACATCGCGAAGACGTCCAACTGATCGTCTGCCGCCACGAAGGCGCGGCCGCCATGATGGCGGAGGCAGACGGAAAGCTCACCGGCAGACCAGGCATTTGCATGGTAACGCGTGGGCCAGGAGCCACCAATGCGAGTGCCGGCATCCACGTTGCGCACCAGGATTCAACACCACTGATCGTCTTCGTCGGCCAGGTCGCGCGCGGCCAGCTGGATCGGGAAGCCTTCCAGGAAATCGACTACCGACGGATGTTTGGTCAATTGACGAAATGGGTCGCGCAGATCGACCGGTCCGACCGCGTTGCGGAGTACATTTCGCGGGCCTTTTCGATTGCCATGTCGGGGCGGCCGGGGCCGGTCGTTCTCGCCTTGCCGGAAGACATGCTGGTCGAAACAGTCGAGCTTGTGGCTCCCGCCCCGGTGGCCGCGGTTGAGATTCACCCCTCGTCTGCTCAGCTTGAGGAAATGCGGAGCCTGCTCGCCGGTGCGCAGCGACCGCTTATGATTGTGGGCGGCAGCCGCTGGACTGCAGATGCGTCTGCGGCAGTGCAGGTCTTCGCGGAGTCGAACGACCTGCCAGTGATTGCCTCGTTCCGCCGGCAGGACCGCTTCGACAATTCGCATCCGGCGTATTGCGGCGACATCGGGCTGGGCGCCAATCCGAAGCTCGTCGCGCGGGTGCGGGCCGCCGATCTGCTGCTCGTCGTCGGGGCGAAACTCGGGGAGGTTCCTACCGGCGGCTACAACCTGCTGCAGATTCCGACGCCGAGCCAGACGCTGATTCATGTGCATGCCGATGCCGATGAGCTCGGACGGCTCTACACTGCTGCGCTTGCCATCAATGCTACCCCAGCGGCACTGGCAGCCCGACTAGGGGACATAGAGCCCATTCCATCCCCAGTCTGGTCCGAGTGGCGCAGAGAGGCACGTGCGAATTACGAGGCGTGGCAGGCGCCAAAGCCCCAGCCCGGCAAATTTGATCTCGGACAGGCCGTGCTCATGATGCGAGACCGCCTTCCCGAGGACGCGATCTTCACCAACGGCGCTGGAAATTTCTCGGTTTGGCTGCACCGCTTTCATCGCTATCGACAGCTCGGTACGCAGCTCGCGCCAACCAGCGGCTCGATGGGATATGGTGTGCCGGCGGCTATCGCCGCCAAGCTTAGGCACCCGGACCGGACGGTGGTCTGCCTCGCCGGAGACGGTGACTTCCAGATGAGCCTGCAGGAATTATCGACCGCCATGCAGTTCGGCGCTGCCGTTCTCTTCATCGTCGTCGACAACGGTATTTACGGCACGATCCGCATGCATCAGGAACGGCACTATCCTGGTCGAGTCTCCGGCACGGACATGGCCAATCCAGACTTTGTCACCCTTGCGAAGGCGTACGGCGCGCACGCCGAGTTCGTCGATCGGACCGAAGACTTTGCGGAAGCCTTCGATCGAGCCCTGGCAGAGAAGCGCACCGCGCTCATCCACGTGAGGGTTGACCCGGAGGCGTTGACCCCCGGTCAAACGCTCTCCCAGATCCGCGACCAGGCTTTGTCGCGGTGAACGCCGGAAACCACCCAACTGGTGCAGAGGCTCTCGTTCGGATGCTCTCGCTACACCGTGCGCGGCACGTGTCCCTGCAAGGTCATGAGAACATTGGCGCGCCTAGTACGGCATCGTCGCGCCCTCGCGGATCAGCTTGAGGAACTCGGCGTGCCCGAGGGCCTTCGTCGCGGCCTGCTTGTATTCCTTGACCAGCGAATCGTAGGTCG
>CAYRNE010000260.1:0-4695 GCA_964425245.1 uncultured Devosia sp. | reverse complement strand
GGCGCGCGCCGCCGGCATCCATGTGATCATGGCGACCCAGCGTCCCTCGGTCGACGTGATCACCGGCACGATCAAGGCCAATTTCCCGACCCGCATCAGCTTCCAGGTGACGAGCAAGATCGACAGCCGCACCATCCTCGGCGAGCAGGGCGCCGAGCAGCTGCTGGGCAAGGGCGACATGCTCTACATGGCGGGCGGCGGGCGCATCCGCCGCCTGCATGGCCCCTTCGTTTCCGACGCGGAAGTCGAGGGGGTTGTCGCGCATCTCAAGGCGCAGGGGACGCCCGACTATCTCGAATCGATCACCGCCGAAGAGGACGAGCTCGATCCCGAAGCGGGCGCCGAGGGCGACTACGCCAATTCCAACATGAGCCCCGGCGACGACCTCTACGATCGCGCGGTGCACATCGTCCTTACCGACAAAAAGGTCTCGACGTCCTATATCCAAAGGCGGCTTGCCATCGGCTACAACAAGGCCGCAACGCTCATCGAGCGCATGGAGCAGGAAGGCGTGATCAGCCAGCCCAACCACGCCGGAAAGCGCGAAATCCTCGTCGGCAACGACCAGTACTGACCGCTACGCGGTCGGGAACCCCTGCTTGAACTCGATGCGCGTGCCGTGAAACGGCCGCGTGTCCTCGTTGCGGACGAAATGCAGCTTTAGATAGCGGGCTTCGACGATGCCTCGGAGGCAGCTACGGCCTCGCCGGTGAGGTCGTGCTGCCGGTCACCCTGGTCGAGCGCGGCTCGACGGCGCCGCCCCGCTGAGCGGCTCGCGCGCCGCCCCGCCTTGCCATCGGCAGCGCCGGGTTACCGCACCAGGCTCAAAGCGGCCTCCCCAACCCGTACGCGCCTTTCCCGAGCGGTTCGGGGTGTTCTCCTGACAGGGGCTGTCGCGCGCCTGTGCCACCAAGAGCAGGAACGATGTCGAAATGCGCCCCCGCCGTTCGTCGTGACGGTACTCGCAACCCGGAGATCACGAAATGACCCAGACTCGGGTACCCGGTTTCAATCTTCCCGCGCCGCGCAACCTCGCCATGCAAAAAATCGGGGTGGCGTTTCACCCCGGAGGTGTGGCATTGAGCGCGGCTCTTTTCCCCGAATTCCGTTTTACGAGAGAGGTGCGCAGATGACGAGCGAAGCACTGAGCAATGATGCCGTCGCCGGACCCGCGCCGCACGATGCGAGCTTTGCCGCCCGCAACAAGCTGGTCATCACCGTCCTGCTGGTCTCGACCTTCGTCGTGATGCTCAACGAAACGGCGATGACGGTTGCGATTCCGCACCTCATGGAGGCGCTGAACGTGCCGGCGACGGCGGCGCAATGGCTGACCACCGCCTTTCTCCTCACCATGGCGGTGGTCATTCCGGTGACGGGGTTCCTGCTGCAGCGGATGAATACGCGTCCGGTATTCCTGCTTGCCATGGCCTTTTTCTCGCTCGGCACGCTCGTGGCCGCCGCGGCGCCGGGCCTCGAGGTCCTCGTCATCGGCCGCATCGTCCAGGCGACGGGTACCGCGATCATGATGCCGCTGCTCATGACCACGGTCATGACGCTCGTGCCGCCCAATGAGCGCGGCAAGATGATGGGCAATATCTCGATCGTCATGTCGGTCGCGCCGGCCGTCGGGCCGGTGCTCGCTGGGGCCATCCTCGCCTACTTCGACTGGCGCATGCTCTTTGTCGTCATGCTGCCCATCGGGCTTGCGGCGCTGTGGTTCGGCCTGAGGCAGATGGTCAACGTAACGACACCGCGTTACGCGCCGCTCGACGTCGTCTCGGTGATCGTCTCCGCCATTGCGTTTGGCGGCATCGTCTATGGCCTCAGCGAGTTCGGGGTCGAGGCGGCCGCCCGTCCGGTCGACCCGATTGCGCCGGTGGTTATCGGTGCCGTGGCCATGGTGATCTTCGTCTGGCGGCAATTGAGCCTCCAGAAGAAAGAGGCGGCGCTGCTCGACCTGAGGACTCTCAAGTCTGCGAATTTCGCCGTGTCCATGACGATGATCGCGGTGCTCATGCTAGCAATGTTCGGCACCATTATCCTGCTGCCGATCTACCTCGCGGAGATCCAGGGCTTCGATACGCTGCAGATCGGCCTCCTGCTGATGCCGGGCGCGCTGTTGATGGGTCTGCTCGGCCCGATCGTCGGCCGCATCTACGACAGGGTCGGGCCGCGGCCGCTGATCATCCCGGCGATGTTCGTCGTCACGGGCGTCCTGTGGGCCATGACGCTGCTCGGCACCGAAACCTGGTGGCCGCTGATCCTTGCGGGACACCTCGTCATGAGCCTCGGCTTCGCGTTCCTCTTCGGGCCGCTGTTCACGACGAGCCTCAGCTCGATCAACCCGCAGCTCTATTCGCACGGCTCGGCGCTGCTCGGCTCGGTCCAGCAGGTGGCGGGCGCGGCGGGCGTCGCGCTTTTCGTCGCGGTGATGTCGGCCCAGAGCGCGGGTCTGCTGCAGGCGGGAACGGCTGGCGTCGAAGCACTGGCGGGCGGGATCAGCCTCGCCTTCACGGTCGGCGCCTCGATTGCCTTCCTGCCGCTGATCGCCTCGTTCTTCGTCAAGCGCGCCGCGGCGCCCGAAGGCTGGGGCGGCGGTCACTGAGCGCAAGCCGAAGGCACGTCACGCAAGAAAGGGCCGGGAGCAATCCCGGCCTTTTCCTTGATCTCTTCCGGCGCCACGTAGAGGGCCGATGATCCCTGTTCCACCGGCGGCGGAACCTTCCCGCCCGTGTCGCCACAATTCTAGTCATAGTGGTGCCAGGTGGACATCCGCAGAACGGAGGAAGCCCGTGCCGAACCGCCTCGTGACCGCACTCGTCCTGCCGCTGCTCGCGGCCGGGCCGGCTGCCGCCCAGCAGATCGAATCGGCGTATACCGACCTCCACCTCGACGCGTGCAGCCTGCTCCATGCCGACGATTTCGGCGCGCAGTGGGCCTGTCCGGGCTACAAGGGTTATCCGGTAATGGTGGCGGAGGGGGACCTGCGCTTCTTCGTCTCCTACGGGTTCGGCGCACCCGACGAGAAGGCCGCGACACAAACGCCGCCGCCGTTCAACAGGCTCGGACCGCGGATCGAGTGGCGGCTCAGCAACGAGTCGGGCGGCTTCCGCCCCTTCGCGACTATCCTGAGGTTTTTCACCTCGCGCGAGACGGGCGAGGACGAGGCTGAGGTGCTGGTCGTGACGCGGCTCGAGGAAAGCGCGACCTGCCACGTCGCTTACATCGATGCCACGGCGAACGAGAACGCCAACGAGATGGCGCGTGCGGCAGCGGACGAACTGGCGCGCGATTTCGACTGCGCCGACGAGCCCGAAATCGTCGGCGATTTCGAGGCCTGGTAGCGACCGGCGCTATTTGCGCGCCATCTGGGTCCTGAGGATCGTGCGGTCGCGCGCCGACACATGGATCAACTCGGCGATGCGCCAGACCATGTTGTCTTCGAGCTCGTGGTTTTTCCGGTCGGCGAAGACCACCTGCCACATCATACGGATGATCTCGATCTTCTCATCGTCGGGCAGCGACGATATGGCCGAAGTGAAGCGGTAAAAGTCGACCGACTCCGCATCATGCCGCGTCGCCTCCGCGATCAGCCTTCCGACCTCATCCTCCTCGAGCCGGTAGTAGTCCATGAGCGCGCCTTTGACGGCGTCGCGCTCCTCGGGCTTGATCGACCCGTCGACCGCCGCGAGATGGACGAGCAGCGCCGCCACCGCGAGGCGCGGCTCGATGGCCTGGATTCTGGGCTCCTCGACGCCGGCGAAGAGCCTCGAGAGTGCGTCGAACATGGCATTCCTCGGCTTTCCAGTCACATAATGACCAATTCCGCCCGCCTCAATGGCGCGCACGCCGAGTTCAATGGAAATTGCGGCCTGCGGGCAGGGCGGCCCGCACCTCGTGTTCGAGCTGCTCCTTGCGGCGCTGCTCGACCATGGCGCGCGGATCCGTTCCCGAAGCGCGGACCTGGTCGGCCGGGATGAGCGCGGCGTCGCCGATCCCGTTGCCCCGGGCGAGGTTCACGAGATGCTGCGTCATGTCGGTGAAGGAACGCGCGACGACATGGATCACCAGCCCTTCGCGCTGCAACTGTCCACGAACCGCGAGCAGACGCGAACCGAGGACGATCCGGCGGTTCGCCTCGAACACCTTGTTCCAGATGATGATGTTGGCGATACCGGACTCGTCCTCGAGGGTCGAGAAGATGACCCCGCTCGCGGTGCCCGGGCGCTGCCGCACGAGCACCAGCCCCGCGACTTCGACGATCTCGCCGTGCCGCGCGGCGGCGAGTCCCGCGGCCGGGAGGATGCGTTTGCCATCGAGCATGGGCCGCAGGAAGCTGACCGGGTGTGCCTTCAGCGACAGGGTGAGCGTGCGGTAATCGTGCACCACCGCTTCGCCCGGCGGCATGGGCGGCAGGTCGGCATCGGGCTCGGCGCGATGGGCCGGCAGTCCGGCGCTCCTAAACAACGGCAGCCGTTCGGCGCCGTCGTTGCCCATGAGCCCACGCACGGTCCAGAGCGCGTCGCGCCGGCTCAATCCCAGAGAGCCGAAGGCATCGGCTTCGGCGAGCCTTTGCAGCGTCGAGACCGGCAGCCCGGTCCTGAGCCAGAGGTGCCGCATGGAGTCGTAACCCTTGCCACGCCGCGCGACGATGAGATTCACGTGCTCTTCCCGCAGGCCCTTGATCTGCGAGAA
>CAYRNE010000259.1:0-4703 GCA_964425245.1 uncultured Devosia sp. | reverse complement strand
CTCACCGGGTCGATTGCGACCGGCAAATCGACCGTGCTCGAAATGATGGCCGCGCTCGGAATCCCCACGGTATCCTCGGACGCCATTGTCCACCGCCTCTACGAAGGCGCGGCAGTAGGGCCGGTCGAGCAGCTTTTCCCCGGAGTTACCAGTAACGGCAGGGTCGATCGCGGAGCGCTCGCCGCCCGCCTGATCGGCAACCCGGAGAAGACCGAGGCGGTCGAAGCGGTGGTGCATCCGATGGTGCGGGCGGAGATCGAGAGCTTTTTCGCCGCTGCCGAGGCGCGCGGCGAAGAGTGCGCGGTGGCCGAGATCCCGCTCCTCTTCGAGGGCCGTCACGACTACGGGCTCGATGCCACCATCGTCGTCGTCGCCGACGAGGCCGTTCAGCGTGCGCGGGCCCTGGCGCGGCCCGGCATGAACGTGGATAAGCTCGAGGCCATCCTTGCCCGCCAGATGCCGCAGGCCGAAAAGAAAAGCCGCGCGAACTACGTAGTCGACACCTCGGGTTCGCTGGAAGAGACCGAAGCTGCTATCAGAAAGCTGATGGATGGCCTCGGGGCGAATCAGAAGGCCTGAATGAAGCGGGAAATCGTCCTCGACACGGAAACCACAGGGCTCAATCCGGCAGCCGGCGACCGGATCGTCGAGATCGGCTGCATCGAGCTCATGAACCACCTCCCGACCGGCCGGCGCTTCCACGCCTATCTCAATCCCGAACGCGAGATGACCGATGACGCCTTCTCGGTGCACGGTCTCTCCGATTCGTTCCTGCGCGGGCAGCCGCGCTTTGCCGAAAAGGCGCAGGAGTTCCTCGATTTCATCGCCGACGCGACGCTCATCGCCCATAACGCTCCATTCGACATCGCCTTCCTCAATGCCGAGCTCGAGCGGGTGCGGCTGCCCTCGCTGCGCAACGAGGTGATCGATACCGTGATGCTTGCCCGCGACCTCAATCCGGGCGCGCGGGTCGGGCTCGATGCGCTGTGCAAGTACTACGGCATCGACAACTCGCGCCGCACGCTGCATGGCGCGCTGCTCGACAGCGAAATCCTCGCCGAGGTCTACCTCGAGCTGATCGGCGGCCGCCAGGTGGCACTGAGCCTCGTCGCCGAAACCGCAGCGGACCTGCCCGAGCTGATGGATGGCATCCCTGTCGCGCGCCGCCGCGAAGTACCGCTCGCGCCGCGCATCACGGCGTCCGAAATCGCCGGCCACCTTGCTCTCGTTGCGAGCCTTGGCGCGGACGCGCTCTGGCGCGCCTATCTCGACGAGGAGCCGCTCGCGGCGACCGGCTAGTTCGGGGCCTGACCGCCTGCCGGCGGCGTCGATCCTGCCGGCGTGCCGGGACCCGCTGGCCCGTTCCCCTGCTGCTGCGCCGCCTGGAGCTTCCGGAGGTTCTGCAGATACAGCGCCTGGAAGTCGACGGGCTCCATCATCAGCGGCGGAAAGCCGCCCTGTTGCACGGTATTGGCGAGGACCTGGCGGGCGAACGGGAAGACGAGGCGCGGGCACTCGACCATCAGCAGCGGGGCGAGCTGGCTCTCCGGCACGTTCTTCACCCGGAACACGCCGCCATAGGCGAGTTCGACATTGAACAACACGGTGGTCTCGCGCTGCGCCTTGGCGTTGAGCAGCAGTTCGACCGCATAGAGATCGTCGTTCTGCTTTTTGACCGAGACGTTGATGGAGACGTTGAAGCTCGGGTTCGGGCCGCCCGTCAGGTTGGAAAGCGGCGCGCCCGGATTCTCGAAGGAGAGGTCGCGGATATATTGACCGACGAGATTGAAGGTCGGCGCTGGGGCCGACCCGGTCGTGCCGGTCTGCGGCGCCGCGTTGTCTTCCGCCATGCTCGAGGGTCCTTCTCTGTTCGTGACCGGGCGCTGGCTAGCACCTTTGCCTTGGGGGAACAAGGTTGCCGTCGTTCAGCGGGGCCGCCATTCCCCCCGTTCGAGCTCGACCGTACCCGGCCCTTTCCGGCCCGGATCGCCCGATGGTGCCGGACCGGCCGCGACGTGGAGGCGCGAGCGGAGGAACGCGTAGATTGCGCTCCGGACCGGCGAAATTAGGAGTGCGAGACCGATGAGGTCGGTGAAATAGCCGGGCGTCAGCAGCAGGACGCCGGCGGCCGCCACCATCATCGCGTCGGCGAGCGCCCGGGCCGGCAGCATGCCGCGCGCCATCGTCGCCCGGATCTCGTCAAGGAGCGCCAGCCCCTGCCATCGTAGTACCAGCGAACCGGCAACGGCCATGACGAGTACGCCGAGGAGCGTCGGCCAGAGGCCGATGGCGTTGCCGATCAGCACGAAGCACGCGATCTCGATCAGCGGCACGAGCATGAAGGCAAGGAACAGCAGGCGTCCCAAATCCGTCTCCTTTTCCGTTCACCCTCTGCGGCGAAATGGTCTCTCCCGACGAGTGAACTGGTTTCGGGGTGAGGCTTTTCCTATATATAGGCGGAACGCGGAGCCTTTGAGGCCCGTGACCTCGATTCCCGGACCGGTGCCCTTCATGGACGAATTCTTCGATCTCCCGACGCTCATCGTCATCGGCCTCGCGATCGTGATCCTGTTCCGACTTCGTTCCGTCCTCGGGACGCGCACCGGCAACGAGCGCTCGCCGCTTCAGCGCCGCTCGGAAGCGGCGGCCAAGGCGGGCGAGGATACCGTCATCCAGATGCGGCCCCGGCCGGTCGAGGCCGCGCCCGACGAGAACGCGGAGCGGCAGGCCCGGCGGCTCGAAAACGAGATCGAGCAGTATTCACACGGCAACGCCGACGTCGCGGCGGGGCTCAAGGCCATTGTCGGGGCCGATCCGGCGTTTGGCCCCAAGAGCTTCCTCGAAGGCGCCAAGATGGCCTACGAGATGATCGTCACTGCCTTCGCACAGGGCGATCGCAAGACCCTCAAGAACCTTCTCGACAAGGACGTCTATGACGGCTTCGAGCGCGCCATCAGCGACCGCGAGGCGCAAGGCTATACCGTCGATTTCACCTTCGTCGGCCTGCCCAAGGTGGAGATTTCCGAAGCCGAGCTCGACAAGCGCAACGCGGTCGTCACCGTGCGCTTTCATGCCGAGGTCGTGTCCGCTACCCGGGACAAGGACGGCAACCTGGTCGAGGGCAACGCCGATCAGGTGAACACCGTCGCCGACGAGTGGACCTTCTCGCGCAACGTCAAGTCGCGCGACCCCAACTGGAAGCTCGTGGCGACCAGCCAGCTAGAATAGGCGACGGCGGACGGGTGGCTATCGTGAAGCGCTCCCCGGACCGCCCGGCAGTGCCGGACTTTCACCTCTGGCGCGAGGTCGCCGAGACCGTGCGGCCGTTGCGGCGCGTCCGCTCCAAGCCCTCCCCCCGGCACGCCGCCGCAGCCCCCCCCCACCCGGATGCGTCCGCCCCCCGTCCCAACAAATCGGTTGCAGTCGCCATGCCCGCCTATCGCCCCGACGGCAGGCCGGGCCGGCCGCCGGGCCACGGGATAGAGCCCGGGATGAAGAAGCGCCTGCAGCGCGGCACCCTCGGAATCGATGCGGTCCTCGACCTTCACGGCATGCGGCAGGCCGAGGCCCGCGCTGCGCTCGCCCGCTTCATCCACGCCTGCGTTGCTCGCGGCGACCGCACCATCCTCGTTATCACCGGCAAGGGGCTCAAGAAGCTGGACCGGCACGCCGCGACCATCGTCGAGGCGGGGGTCCTGCGGTCCATGCTGCCGATCTGGCTGAGCGAGCCTGCGCTCGCCCCGATGATCGCGGGTTGGGACCCCGCCGCGCAGATCCATGGCGGAGAGGGCGCGTGCTACGTCAGGCTACGCCGCTCGGCGGCGCTCGTCCGATGACCCCGCTCGGCGCAAGACTGCGCCAGATGCGCGAGGAGCGCGGCGTCACGCTCAAGGAGATGGCCAAGGCGCTGCGGGTCTCGAGCGCCTACCTCAGTGCGCTCGAGCACGGCCGCCGCGGCAAGCCGACCTGGGCCCTGCTGCAGCGCATGATCGCCTACTTCAACGTGATCTGGGACGAGGCGGAGGAACTGACACGCCTCGCAGAACTGTCCGACCCGAAGGTGACGATAGACACAGCCGGGCTGCCGCCAGAAGCGACCGAGCTCGCGAACCGCCTCGCGCGCGAAATCGGGAGGCTGCCGCCCGAGGACCTCGCGTTCCTCAAGACCGAGATCATGCGACGCTCGCGGCGCTAGCCGCACTCTGCCGCGCCCGCCAAGGTCCTCATAGCACGAAGCGGCTGAGGTCGGCGTCGGCGGCCATCCTGCCGACACGGTCGTTGACGTAGGCCGCGTCGATCCGGATCGTCTGGCCCTGTTTGTCCGGGGCCTCGAACGAGATGTCCTCGACCAGCCGCTCCATGACCGTTTGCAGCCGCCGCGCGCCGATATTCTCGACCGAGGAATTCACCTTCACCGCGGCGTCGGCGATCGCTTCGATCGCGTCGGGCGTGAAGTCGAGCGTCAGCCCCTCGGTCTGCATCAGCGCCACGTACTGTTTGATGAGACTCGCATCGGTGTCGTTGAGGATGCGGATCAAATCGCCGCGGTCAAGCGGCTTCAGTTCCACGCGGATCGGCAGCCGGCCCTGGAGCTCGGGCAAGAGGTCCGAAGGCTTGCTCACATGGAACGCGCCCGAGGCGATGAAGAGGATGTGGTCGGTCTTGACCGGCCCGTACTTGGTCGAAACGGTCGTGCCCTCGAT
>CAYRNE010000258.1:0-4704 GCA_964425245.1 uncultured Devosia sp. | reverse complement strand
GTGCGCTCCTCGAGCACGGTGCGCAAGACCAGGACCCCGATGACGAACGCGGCGGGCAGCAGCGCCCAGCCCGAGGCGAGCGCCAGTGCCATGCCGAAAACGATCAGCGCACCACCGGCATAGCCGGGGTGCCGGATGAATGCATACGGCCCAGCTTCCATCACGCTATGGGCGCGGTCGGCCTGGATGCGCACCGACGGTTCGAAGTGGCGATTGGCTGCCTGCGCCACGGTGATCGCGAGATTGCCCGTCGCGAGCAGCAGATATCCGAAGGCGATCGCGATTACCGGAAGCGGCGACCAACCGAAGCGGTAGTCGAAACCCGCAACCCAGACGAGCATGGTGAAGCCCGCGACGATGCCGGCGAGCATCGCGTAATCCCAGGGTTTGGTGCCGCGCGCCGCGAGATGATCGCGCGCGACGAAGATTTCGGGGTTGGCACGCCAGAGATAGGCTGCTGACGCAAGCAACATCGCGACCAGAAACGCGAGAAGGAGCCAGGCTTCGGGCCAGTCCGCCGTGTCTGCGGTCCAGAACAGCCCGCCGGCGATCAGCGCGCAGCCGACGAGGATACGGACGATGCTTCGGATGAGGAGGGATCGGGGAACGCGACCGGGTTTGGTGCTCACTCGGCCGCTCCCCGCAATCCTCAGTTCATCGGTTCGTCGAACTCGTGCGGCTTGAAGTGATAGTCGGCCGAGCAGAACTCGCACACGACCTCGATCTCGCCATTGACGACCATCTCCTGCCGCTCTTCGGCGGTGAAGTTGTCGCGCAGCATGGCCTCGATGCGTTCGGCCGAGCAGGTGCAGCGCTCCTCGAGCTCGACCGGCGAGAACACCCGCACGCCGCGCTCATGATAGAGCCGGAACAGCAGCCGCTCGGGCGAGAGGTCGGGATCGGCGAGCTCATCGTCGCCGAGCGTTCCGAGCAGCGCCTTCGTCTCCGTCCACTTGTCGTCCTCGGTGAAGAACGGATCAGCGGTGTCGGGATTGTCGAAATCGCCGTCGCCGGGGAGATCGGGCATCACGTGCCCTCCCTGCGGGGGCAGGAACTGCACGAGTACGCCGCCCGCGCGCCAGCTCGACCGATGCTCGCCGCGCCGTGTGACCTCCGCGACGGCGAGGCGCACCAGCGTCGGGATTTGCTCCGACTGCTGGAAATAGGTATGCGCGACGTCCTCGAGCGAACCGCCTTCCAGCGCCACGATGCCCTGATAGCGGTCCATGTAGGCCCCCTGATCCACGGTCATCGCAAGGTGACCCTTGCCGAGGAGCTTCCCCGGCTGGGTGTCGCCGCGGGCGATCGCCTGCATGATGGCGTCGGCATCGAAGCGCGCATACCCGCGCAGCCCATCGGGCGCGTCGAGGTCGACCACGATCAGGTTGACCGGGCCATCGGTCTGCGTCTGGAGGATAAACCGGCCCTCGAACTTCAGCGAGGAGCCGATCAGCGCCGCAAGAACCACCGCCTCGCCGAGCAGCCGGGCGACCGGCTCGGGATAGTCGTGGCGCGTCAGAATGGCATCCAGCGCCTCGCCGAGCCGAACCACGCGGCCGCGGCTATCGAGGCTGTCGAGCGTGAAGGGGACCACCACGTCGTCGCCGCTTTCAGGACGATCGAGACCGTAGGTGGAGAGTTCCATGTGCGTCATTTTAGAGCTTCGATCCCGAAGCACCAGCAGAGGATCGCCTTTTGTGCGTGTAAACGGTTCTCGGCTTCGTCGAAGACCACGGACTGCGGGCCGTCTATGACCTCGTCGGTGACTTCATCGCCGCGGTGAGCGGGCAGGCAGTGCATGAAGACCGCATCCTTGCCGGCCCGGCTCATCAAGGTGGTGTCCACGCGATACGGTTTCAAGGTCCGGCGCCGGTCGGTGACATCGGTGTCGCCCATGGAAACCCAGGTGTCCGTGATGACGAGGTCGGCGTTCGCCACGGCCTCGTTCGGGTCCTCGCCCAAGGTGACGGTCGGCGCCTTCCGAATGTCCGCCAGTAGGCCCTGGTCGGGCCCGTACTCCTCGGGGCAGGCGATAGCCAGGTTGACCCCGAACAGGTGTGCCGCATGTACCCAGGATGCGAGAACGTTGTTGCTGTCACCGACCCAGGCGACCTTGGCGTCCGAAATCGGGCCACGATGCTCCTCGTAGGTCATGATGTCCGCCATTACCTGGCAGGGATGGGCGCGGCGCGTCAGCCCGTTGATCACGGGCACCGCCGAGGCTCCTGCGAGTTCCATCAGGTCGTCGTGGTCGAGAATGCGGATCATGATGGCATCGACATAGCGCGACATGACGCGGGCCGTGTCGGCGAGGGTCTCCTCCCGCGCGAGCTGCATCTCGTTGCCGGAGAGAAACATCGTCTCGCCGCCCAGCTGACGCATGCCGACGTCGAAACTGACTCGCGTCCGCGTCGACTGGCGCTCAAAGATCATCGCCAGCATCCTGTCCTTCAGCAGCAGCGGGCGCTCGCCTTTGGCGAGCCGCGCCTTGAGCTCGCGGGCGAAATCGAGGATGCGGCGCAGCTCGTCCGAAGTGAAATCCTGCAGCGAGAGGAAGTGCCTCGGCTGGTCCATTCTAACCCCCGTAAACTGGCGAGCTAGGCCGACCTGGCGGCCGGAGCTGCTAGGGCGCTCTCGCGTTCAATTGCCTCGAAGACGGCGCCGACCTTGCCGATGGCCTCCTCGATTTCGGCTTCGGTAACGGTCAGCGGCGGCAGAAGCCGCAGCACGTTGTCGCCGGCGGTCATCGCCAGCATGTGGTGCTCGTCGCGCAGCCGCGCCGCGACGTCGCGCACCGGGGGCACGATCTTGATGCCGGCGAGCAGGCCCTTGCCGCGCAGTTCGACGATCTGGTCCGGGAAGCGCTGGGCGAGCTGCTGCAGATGCCAGGCGAGCTTCTGCCCCATCTTCTCGACGTGCGTGAGAAAGCCGGGTGCAAGAATGCGGTCGAGGACCGCGTTGCCGACCGCGCAAGCGAGCGGATTGCCGCCATAGGTCGAGCCATGCGTGCCCGGCACCATCGCGCTCGCGACCTCGGCGCGCGCAAGGCAGGCGCCGAGGGGAAAGCCCGCGCCGATGCCCTTTGCGACTGCCATGATATCGGGCTCGATGCCCGCCCATTGGTGGGCAAAGAACCTGCCCGTCCGGCCGTAGCCGGACTGCACCTCGTCGAGGATCAGGAGCATCCCGTGCTGGTCGCAGAGCTGGCGCAATCCCCGCATGAACTCGGTCGTCATCGCCGTGCAGCCGCCTTCGCCCTGGACCGGCTCGATGAGGATGGCGCAGGTCTTCTTGCCGATGAGCGCGCGTACCGCGTCGAGGTCGCCGGGGTCGGCGTGCTTGAAACCCTTGAGCGGCGGACCGAAGCCCTCGAGGTAGTGCTCGTTGCCGGAAGCGGCGATGCTCGCAAGCGTGCGGCCGTGGAAGGAGCCGGTGAAGGCAATGATCTCGTAGCGGTCCTTCTCGCCCTTTGCCCAGAAGTAGCGGCGCGCGGTCTTGATCGCGCATTCCACTGCTTCGGTGCCTGAGTTGGTGAAGAAAACGGCTTCGGCGAAGGGGACCGCATCGACGAGCCGCTGACCGAGCCGATCCTGCTCGGGGATCGTGAAGGTATTGGCGGTGTGCCAGACCTTCTCGGCGGCAGCCTTCAGCGTCGCGACGAGATGCGGGTCGGCGTGGCCGAGCGCATTGACCGCGACGCCGCCGTGAAAGTCGAGATAGGCCGTTCCGTCCTGCGCGAAAAGTCGGACGCCCTCGCCCCGCTCGAACGCGAGTTCGGACCGGGCATAGGTGCCGTAGAGCGCAGACATCGATTAGCCTCCCCGGAAGCGTGTGAGGGTGTTGCAGAGGACCCACAAAAAACCAAAACGCGCCGCGTAAGGGCGGCGCGTCTACCACCGCGCATATGCCTTTCACATCCCCAAAAGTCAACGTGCCGCACCCAAGTGGCTGATATGACTCAGCTTCCCAAAACGCCTGTGAATAGGGTGCTTTTCCCCACCAAAAGCGCCGGCCGACTCTTGATCCGGATTCTTCGCCCCGTGTAGTATCAGCGCATTGGGAACACGATATCTCGTGTGGCGGACCCCTTCGACCTACGACGCATAGCGTACAAGGCCGTTTGCCCTCGCAGCGGTGCGCTGAGGGAGTCTGCCCGTAATACGGAGCTTATTGAATGGGCTGGACCGAGGAGCGCGTTGAGCTGCTCAAGAAGCTTTGGATGGAAGGGCTCAGTGCCAGCCAGATTGCTGCGACACTGGGCGATGGTGTCACGCGCAACGCGGTCATCGGCAAGGTCCATCGCCTGAAGCTCTCCGGCCGTGCCAAGCCCGTGAGCTCGACGCCGCGCGTCCGGAGCAATCCGCGCCCCTCGCGCCGGGTGTCCACATCCTCGGGCCGCTCGTCCTTTTCGGGTGCGCGAGCCCGCTCGATCGGCGCTGCGCCGATGCTCGGCGCGACGGCCCTCAAGGTATCCGAGGAATTCGAGGCGGAAGCCTTCCAGCTGCCGCAGGTGGAAGAACTCGACATCCCGGTCGAGCAGCGGTTGAGCCTCCTGCAGCTCAACGAGCATACCTGCAAGTGGCCGATCGGCGATCCGCTGTCCCCTGATTTCTACTTCTGCGGCCAGGCATCGAACGAGGGGCAGCCCTATTGCGAGTTCCATTCGCGCCGCGCCTACCATCAGATCGAAAGGAAGAAGCGCTA
>CAYRNE010000257.1:0-4707 GCA_964425245.1 uncultured Devosia sp. | reverse complement strand
GTACCCGACTGGCAGCCCGAACAGCCCTTCGACCGGCCGCCGGTGAACGCAGCGGTGCTGATCGCGCTGCTACGTCGGCCCTCGGGCCTCAGCGTACTCTATACCGAGCGCTCGCCGAACCTCCGTTCGCACTCGGGCCAGATCGCGTTTCCGGGCGGCAAGATCGATGCGACGGATGCCGACGCGGCCGACGCGGCGCTGCGCGAGGCAGCGGAGGAAGTGGCGCTCGACCGCTCCGGGGCGCGGATTCTCGGCTTTTTGCCGCAGTACTTCACCGGCTCGAACTATCTGATCACGCCGGTCGTCGCGGTGGTCGAGCCGATGCGCCCCTTCGTGCCCAATCCTCAGGAAGTGAAATCGGTGTTTGAGGTGCCGTTCGAGTGGCTGATGGACGAGAGCAACTACGGCACGTACCGTATCCGCCGCGGTGGCAAGGAACACACGACCTGGCAGCTCAAGCACCAGGAGCTGGTGATCTGGGGGATTACGGCGAATCTGACGCGCCGGTTCCACGACCTGACGCTGACCGCCGAGGGGGCGTCGTGAAAGAAGCGGATTACCTCGCCCGGCTGAATTCGGCGGAATGGCTGCGCCGGGACGAAACGCAGATGCTGCTCCGCGTCCTCGAGGGCGCGGCAGGGCGCACGAAGGCCGTGGGCGGGATCGTACGCGACACGCTGCTCGGGCGTCCGCGCGAGAGCGCAGATATCGATTTCGCGACGGAGCTCCCGCCCCAGGAGGTCTCGCAGCGGACCGTGGCGGCCGGCGGCACCGCCTATCCCACCGGCATCGAGCACGGAACTGTGACGCTGAGATTCGGCAGCCTCGTCGCGGAGGTTACGACGCTCCGGGAAGACGTCGATACCGACGGCCGGCGGGCCGTCGTCCGGTTCGGCACGGACTGGGCGCGCGACGCGGGGCGGCGCGACTTCACGATGAACGCCCTCTATGCGGAAGCAGACGGAACGCTTTTCGATCCGCTCGGCGGGCTTGCCGACTGCATTGCGGGAAGGGTGCGTTTCATCGGCCAGCCGCATAGGCGGATCGAGGAGGACCGGCTGCGCGTCTATCGCTTCTTCCGCTTTTCGGCGAGTCACGGCGGGGAGAAGCTCGATCCGGAGGGCCTTGCGGCATGCGCAGCGTGGGCGGGTCGCCTCGAAACCGTTTCGGCGGAACGCATCGGGGCCGAGGTTAAGCGCATGCTCGGCCTGCCGCGCATCGCCATCACCTTCCGCGCCATGGTCGAGACCGGCATCCTCAGCCTGAGCGAAGAGACGATCCGCCTGCTTCACAGCTACGAGCGGCGCGCCCGCCGTCCCGAAATGCCGGCGCGGCTTGCACTCATCATGGCCGAGACCGGCGACAGGCAACTGCGGGCCATGTGGCGGCTCTCCAACGACGACCTGGAATCGGCGCAGGCGATTCTGACGGTTGCTGAGCTCGCCCGCGAGTTCCGGCTGAACGAGGCGGCCTACCGGCATCCGGCGGCGCTCGCCGACGGGGTCGAGGTGGCGGCCGTCATGGCCGGGTGGACCGACGCGGGGCGGAGCGCGGTCATCGAGGAATTGCAGTCGCTCGACGTGCCGCGCTTCCCCATCGGCGGCGACGACCTCATCCGGCTCGGCATGAGCCCGGGTAAGGGGCTGGGCCAGGAGCTCGATCGGCTCGAACGCCTATGGATCGAGAGCGGATTCACCCTCGACCGCGAGGAGCTCCTGGATAAGGCGCGGCAAGGTTAGCGGGCGACCGCGTCGGCTTGCTTGATGCGCTCCTTGATCCGCTGGATCATCTCCGGCCGAACGACCTGCTCGCCGTGGACGGTGCGGAGATGCTCGGCGGCGCGGCGCACGACTTCGGCGCTGTCCTCGGCTTCCGTGTGCCATGTACAGCCCGGAACGAGGGAACCACATTCGTATCGTTTCATGACACTTCTCCTCTCGCTGTCGACCCTTGCAAACATGGGGATGGCAATGAGGCGCGGAAAGGGCGCCGGGGCATTTTTGCCGCCAGCGCTTGGCAACGCAGCCCTTTCCGGTCTAGGGGAACCGCCGCCGGAAGCGCCCCGTACCGATCCGGGCCGTGACCCGCCGGCGAACGCGTCGCCCTCATGCGGCGGTCCGGGGCGAAGCTGGACGCAAAAGGACACTCCTGATGGACAAAAAGACCGGCTGGGCGCGCATCTGGGGGTTGCTGACGCACGACCGGTCCATCGGTTTCGGGCTCGAGACGCTCGGATACCTGACGATCCGTTTCCCGCGCATCGTCGCCATCCTGGTCCTCCTCTTCACCGCGGTCACGGCGCTGCAGATACCGCGGGCGAGTGTCGACGGCGATCTGCTGCGCGTTTTCGCCGACTCGGGAGAGGAGTATGCGCGCTACAAGCATCTCGCCGATACCTTTGGCACCTTCGAGAACGACGTTTACCTGCTCGTCACCTCGCCGCAGATGACGGATCCGGGCGTTCTCGAAACGATGCGCGAATTCGCGCTGGAACTCAGCCTCAACGAATACGCACTCGGAACGCTATCGCCGTTCTCGCTGCGCAAGCCCGATGAAGCCGGGGGTACGGCGCCCGCGGTGCCCGAGGGCCTGACGGATCCGATTGCCATCGCCGCGTCGCTGTCCGACCTGCAGCAGAACGATCCGATGATGCGAAACCTCATCAATCCCGACCTTTCCGGGATGGTGATGATCCTTTTTCCCGACCCCGAGATGACGGAAGATGGCGGCACGGCGGGCATGATCGCGTCGCTCCGGGAGCTGATCTCGTTCTACGAGAGCGAAGACATCCAGATCGAGCTGACGGGCCCGCCGGTCTGGACGGCGGAAATGCTCAACGCCGCCATAGACGACCAGATCAAGTTCACCCTTTGGGGCTTCGGGCTCGGCGCGCTGATCGCCTTTGTCAGCCTTCGATCGGTGTGGGCGGCGCTGATCGTCGCGGCGACGCCGTTCATCGCGACCGTGTGGACGATGGGCGTCGTCCTCATGATCTACGGCTCATTCTCGTTCCTCACCACCATCGTGACGACGCTGGTCCTCGTGATCGCCTTCGCCGAGAGCCTGTTCTTCGTCTTCAACTGGCAGGCCTACTGCCGTGAAGGGCTGTCGCCCGCCAAAGCCGTGGACGCGACACTGAGGCACATGGGCGCGGCAAGCGCGCTCAGCATGCTGACGACGCTGATCTCGTTCGCTTCCCTATCGATGACACCCGGGAAGGGGATCGGCGAATTCTCGGTTGCGGGAGCGCTCGGCTGCGCGCTGCTCTTCGTCGCCTTGATGACCTTCCTGCCGCTGCTGTTGAAGACGATGATCCGGATCGGCCTGAAACTGCCGCTGCGGCCGAGCTTCGTCCTTACTGCGCCGGTGCCGGTCGCCTGGTCCCTCGCAACGCGCTTCGGGCGGCCGATCGCGCTCACCGGCATCGTCGTCACGGTGCTGCTGTTCGTACCCTATTTCCTGATTCAGCCTCGCTTCTCGTTCGAGGACGTGATGGCGAAGGGGTCGACGGCACTGACCGCCGCCGAGCAGATCGACGCGGGCGTCGGCGGCGTCGCGCCGCTCTACGTGCGGGTGCCCCTGAAGCAGGGGGTCGAGAACGTCGGCGACGCCGATTTCGAGCGCATCCGCACGGTTCACGACGTGCTCGAGAAACACCTCGGCGAGAACAAGGTAATCTCGGCCGCGGCCTTCCAACACTATGCCGAGGCCGGCTTCACGCGCGAGGAGATATTCGACGCCGTCGGCCCGTTCCTCAAGCGCCGCTTCGTCACCGACGACAATACGCAGGCGCTGGTCACCGGCTTCATGCCGACGATCATTCCCTCCGACGAATTGGAAAAGCTCGTCGCCGACATACGCGCCGACCTCGAGGCGGCGGGAATCACCGACGCCGAGCTGGGCGGCTTCCGCATCATGACGACGTTCGCGACGGATACGATCGTGAGGAGCCTTCAGGGCGATCTCGCCTTCAGCATCATCGTCAACATCGGGATCATCGGCTTCGCTTTCATGTCGCTGCGGGTGGTGCTCGCGTCCGCGATCCCCAACCTCTTCCCGATCCTCGGGACCGAAGCCTGGCTGTGGCTCAGCGGGTCGGGGCTGCAGCTCACCTCGGTCATTGCGCTGACCATCGCCTTCGGCATCGCGGTCGACGACACCGTGCATTTCCTCTCGCACTACCTGCAGGAGCGGCGCGAGCTCGGGCGCAACCACCTCGACGCCGTCCGAAGAACCATGGACCGGCTCGGCGGTGCGATCGTCGCGACCACCATCATCCTCTGCTCCGGGACGATCATCGTCGCATTCTCCGAGCTTCCGACGGTCGCAATGTTCGGCCAGCTCTTCGTTTCGGCGCTGGCGTTCGCGGTAATCGGCGATCTCTTCATCCTGCCGGCGCTGCTCGTCGCGGGGTCCCGGTTCTTCCAGCGGCTGGGCGGCATACGCATGGCCGATGCGCCGAGCGTTGCGGAGCATCCCGCGGAGGAAGACCTCACGGCGAGCGGCGAACTGAAGCCCGATGCGGACGGCGGCGCGGGCAGGGCCGCCAAGCCCTAGGGGCGGTCACGATCGCTCAGGGCCAGCGCACCTCCGGCGGCATGGACGAGAGGATCGAATCGACGTTGCCGCCGGTCTTCAACCCGAACATCGTGCCGCGGTCGTAGAGCAGGTTGAACTCGACGTAGCGGCCGCGCCGGACGAGCTGCT